>JAQVUB010000117.1 GCA_028699735.1 Lentisphaeria bacterium
TGAACTCTGGACCGGGCTTCCGGCTCCAGAACAGGCCATGCGTCAGGCATTAATCAACCAAGTAATGCGTCAGTGAACCCGGGTAACAGAGGAATTCTTTTGGAACAACGAAAAGCACGAAACGCCCAGAAAAAATTTCATGGGAAGTGGTTTTGACTGCGCGAATGCGTTGTTCATCCCATGAAATTTTTCGGGTCGTTAGGGGTGCAGTTCCCAAAAGGTAGAGGCTATCCAGAAAGGGTTCAGGGGTCAGGCTTATAAGGTGGCGTAACCGGCCCGGTTGCGATTTCTGTTAGTACTCCCACGCCCGAACGGTCTCAGGTGCCCGGGGCAGCGACTACCTACTTGGGAACTGCACCCGGTCGTTAGTGTTTTTCGTTGTAAAAAAATACCTCTGCCACCCAGCTTTACTTGACGTATTACTCAATGAAGGTAAAATCTAAAAGGAGGTTCAAGCCATGATCTGCAAATTCATTCTTCTCTTGATCAGCGTGCTGTTTTTGTTTTCCTGCCGTACGGTGCAGCCTCCCAGTCAACCGGTAGCCGGGCTGTATCCCACCGTGGACATTTCCAGGCGCCTGGAGGATATGAAGACTCTTTCCTGCAGTGAAGAACAGCTTCGGGTTGCCCTGCAATCGATCCGGATCTGGGATTTTTTGCTTGTTGCCGGCATGAAAGAAGAAGAACTTTCTCTTGTTCGCCGGGGATTGGCGGAACGCGGCTATGCTGAAATCGATTCGAGGCGTGCGGGGGGGCCACTTCACTGGATTATTTTCGCCAGCGGGGATGGGAAAAAATTGGAAATCAGTGCGGCGTTTCTGCAGACTCCTCCGCCATCATGCCGACAGGGGATCATGCTGGAAAAAACACCGCATCGTCAGGAAAGCCGGACAATCCAAAGAAATCGCAAGGTGGAATATCAGTATTTGAACATCTGGCAATGCCCGATGAAGGATGGAAGCCCGCTGGAAATTTGGAAAATCACTGGGCAGAATCGCAGCCGGTCGGACAACACCCACTGGGAAATACGGCGAAACTTTGTTTTTTAACAACGAAAAAACACGAAAAGACTTGGGGTGGACTGGCGTCCACAACCTAAGTTTCTGAACACGGACGGGACACGGACGGGACACGGACGGGACACGGACGGCCTGTGAAAGGATAAATTTGACTGTTGTTTTTATGGATTTTATGGGATATCCCCGTTCCCGTATTTGTCCGTGTTTAGTCCGTGTCCCGTCCGTGTTTAGTCCGTGTCCAGTCTGTTTCCATTGCAAAAAAAATCTTTCAGGAAAAACAAGATTTTGAGGGATAGTAGCACGAAAATTATTTCCAGCAGCACAGCAGCGTTTGCTTCATATCTTGAGCGTCACAATACAGACTGGACTCAGCGCTGGCAGGTCTGGTGCTGTCATGGTGGCATTCCCGGTTGCGGTCTGGGGCAGATTGTCACTCCTGCTTTGCGGAATTGGGTGGACTCCTTTCTCCCCTGGCAGGAATTTGCACACTCTCTCTGCCGCTTGGGACGCAGTTTTCTGCCATCGCCAGACTGGCTGCCGCTGATCCTGCAGAATGAAAACAGCGTCTGCCCGATTGCCGGCAAAGAGGAGGCTCCCCTCTCCATCCTCGAATTCTGGCAGCAAATGCCGGAAATTTTCAGGGGAAAATTATGTTTCCGCCAGGAAGACTTGCTGCCCTTGTTTTGTGCGCTGGCCGATCCGCCCCGCTATGGCACCATCCCCGGAAGGTATCCGGAGCAAATCCAGGTATTCGAGAAACTTCTCCAAGGGTGCAACCCGGAAGCTCCTTTGCACCTGCTTGATCTTGGCTGCGGGGTAGGCCTGGGATCCTTCGAGCTGTTGCAGACTGCTTTGCAGCAAGGATTCAGGACGGCAACTCTGACTGGATTAACAGCCCAACCCCTCGAGAGCTGGATGGCTACACAAAAACGCCTTCCGCATGATCCGGCACGGGAACAACTGTTTCGAAGCCGTTTTGCTGGACTGAAGGCGGATTTTCGCGTTGGGCTTGTGCAGAAATTTCAGCTGCCAGGCCGCTTTGATTTCATCTTCTGCAATGGACTGGCGGGGGGGCGATATTTACAGCAGGACAAAGATATTTCGGGCTTTCTGGCTGCTTGTCAACAACACCTCCTGTCCGGCGGCGGGCGCCTGTTGCTGTCCAATCATTTCCATGAAGGCCACCGCAGAGGTGTGGAAAGACTGCTGGAATTGGCTGATCAAAATGGCTGGATCTGCACCGGCAACTGGCAAAACCTGGCGTTGCAAAAGTAAATGCGCAGGTTTTTTTAACAACGAAAAAACACGAAAAGACACGAAAAAAAA
The DNA here is from genome assembly GCA_028699735.1 of Lentisphaeria bacterium. GTDB lineage: Bacteria > Verrucomicrobiota > Lentisphaeria > Oligosphaerales > Oligosphaeraceae > JAQVUB01. The sequence goes on from JAQVUB010000117.1 coordinate 2,346, forward strand.
TTCATGGGCAATGGCTTCGTCTGCAAGGATGCGTTGTTTATCCCATGAAATTTTTTCGTGCCTTTTTGTGTTTTTTCGTTGTTTTAAAAATCCTTTGTTATCATTTTTGCAGCAGTATAACAACCTGTGCGGCAATTGCTTCGCCATTGCCGACCGCATCCAGCCTCTCATTGGTTTTCGCCTTCACCGAAATACGCTCTGGCTCACAGTGCAATAACTCTGATAATTTTGCGCGGATCATGGGAATATGCGGTGCCAGGCGCGGCATCTGCGCAATCAGCGTTGAATCGAGATTCACCAGGCTCCATCCCTGCAATTCCGGGATTTCCAGGACTTTTTTCAACAGCATAGCACTGTCAGCATTCAGCCATTTCTCATCCTGATCGGAGAACCATTGTCCAATATCGCCGAGTGCCAGCGCGCCAAGCAGTGCATCAATAACTGCATGCAGCAGCACATCGGCATCCGAATGTCCCAGCAATCCCAGCGTCTGCTCTGGCAGTTCGTAGCCTCCCAGCAGCAGGCGCCTTCCGGCTACCAGCCGGTGTATGTCATAACCCTGACCAATCCGGATTTGCATCATTTACCCGTTTCGTAATACTGGTGGCAGTGGCTTTTTTCTAACCACGAAACGCACGAAACTACACGAAAAAAAATTCATGGAAAGAACGACATCAGGAAAACAGAAACGCACCTTCCATGATTTTTTTTTCGTGTCAGTTCGTATATTTCGTTGTTAAAAAGAATTACTCTGTTTCACTGAGTTCGACGACCAGATCCCGTGCCAGATCGATGGCGAGCTGACGCAAAGCGGCACGCAAGGCCACTTCACGGTCGTGCAATTTTGGCAGATCAGCCTGACCGGTCACTTCACCTTTACGCAGCAGTTTTCCAGGTGACATCGGGCTGTAAAGCTCATAGGCGACTTTGGCGTTGATCCGGTAAAGAACGGTCTGATAGGCATCACCCTCGTAGTCGATATCCTCATCATCACGCAATTTTGCTCGAGCCAGGCTGCGGTTATCCAGGGCTTTAATCAGCAGTTTTAATTGGGCGGCTTCAGCAGAAGCCGCAGATGCGAGGCGCAACCCAGGCTCATTGGCTATCCGTTCCGCAAGAGCATTCTTGAACAGAGCCGTCAAAGACGACTCCGGCGTCTGATTCAAGACTTCCGCAATGGCCAGTGTCTTCATCTCGGGATGCAAGGCCGGATTTCCGAGATGATATGCGCAGGAACAGAAAAGAGACAGCAATACGAGCAAAGGGAATAAGGTTTTCATGGTGCGGAGTTTCTCAATGTTTGGGAGGTTTATTTCAGGTTAAACTCAGTCAGCAGGATGCTTCTGGCTTCTTCGGCAGCGTGGGTCTTTGGAAAATCCTTGACGATATCGAGCAGATAACGCCGGGCGGCATCCGGTCGGCGATGCCGGCGCAGCAAGTAGAATCTGGCCTGTACCAGCAGCCGTTCCGCCTGTGTTTCCTGTGCGTTATGCAAAAGTTTTTCGGCCTCTGCACGGCGTGGATGTTCTGCTGCTGCTCTGGCAAGAAAGGTATTCGCTTCGCGGACTGCCGCGCGCAGTTTGCGCCCGTCCCCATCGCCTCTTCGGCTGAATTCTTCGAGAAGCAGGGCAAAGTCGAGGCGGATCTCATTCTGGCCGGGGTCTTTCTTCAAAATGTCCTGGTAGACATTGGCAGCCTCTTCGGGTTTATCGATTTTCAGCAGCAGTTCTGCCAGTTTCATGCGGTGTCTCAGGGAGACATGGATGGATGGGGTTTCCCGGACAATCAGCTCATAGATGGCCGCAGCGGTTTGCTCATCACGGATGCCCAGAAAAGTCCCTTGACCATTTTCGAAGCAGTCTGCAAGCTGGCGCAGGTTTTCCACCGTCTGTTCATAAGAAATATACAGCGGATAGCCAGTGAGCAGGTTCTCATAACTTTCTTTGGCAACATGGATCTTACCGGCCAGCAGCTGACAGCGAGCCTGTTTCGACAAGAGCAGGGCAATGTTAGCCTTCTCCGTATACATTTTGGCGAGCCGTCCATAGGCCTTGGCGGCCTGTTTGTAACGGCCTGCCGCCTCCGCTGTTTCCGCAGAAGCATGCAATTCGCGTATTTCATCGACGGATTCGTAAGGCTGTTCAAACATGAAAGTACAGCTGCTGAAAAGGATCAGCAAACAACCCATGGCCAACGCGGAAAGATACGGCATTTTATTCATCGGTTCCCCTTGTTGAAAAACAAACACATTTGTAACAGAAGATTTTTTAACAACGAAATACACGAACTGACACGAAAAAAATTCATGGGCAATTTAACTCATGGAAAGCAAGCAACGCCACTTCCATGAATTTTTTTCGTGTCCTTTCGTGTTTTTTCGTTGTTAAAAAAATCTTTTCAAATATCCAGATCAATTTTGACCTTCGGGAAGGCCGTGAGACGGAACATGATCATTGCCTGGAATTCTTCATTATCCCAGCCGACTCCCAGCACCATCGTCCAGCAATGCAGTTGCCGGGCGATCTGATAAGTATGTTCGGCAAGTCGATTATCCTCGAGATCATACTCGACAGTGATTTCTGCTGAGGTTCGCGCATCAATGGGAATGAACAGTTCCGCCGTCAGGGTATCCGCCGTCTCAAAGTACTTTTTGCTATAGCTGCTTTCGCCGGTAAAGTCGACGAGGCTGCTACCCATCGAGTAGGTACTGCGGGAAAGATGATCATTACGGTAAATATATTTCAGGCGGGCATTGAATTTTTCCTCTTCCCCGTAGCGCAAACCATATTCGCCGCGCTGGATGTCCCCCTCCCCCATATCATAGAGCAAAGCCGCCCAGGTCTGAACATCCGGCCGGATATTGAAAGCCAGACGATTGCCGAAATCCCCCCAGTGTTTGTCCGATTCGTCACCGCGGTCAAAATGCGCATCCGCATACGTCTGCCAGTCAACCAACGTGCGGATTTGCCCATTCTGCCGGGTCTGCCAGCGCTGATCCAGGCCAATGCGCAAAAAATGTTGTTTTTCGAGGCGGTCGATTTCATCAAAGAAGTAGAGGTGGTCGCGGTCTTCGGAGGGTTCCGGGGCGAAGGTGTAATTCAGATAGGGTTCGACAACATGGCGGATCCCATCGATGCTCAGTCCCGGCATGCGAAATTCCTGCCAGTCACTATAAAATTTGCTTTTCATTTCCATGCCGAATTCAGCGGCGAGACGGGTTCTGCTGCCGCCTTCATTGTCATAATCTAGTACGGGGAAGAGGTTGTTCGGGGCATCGGTGTTATCCGCGGCGATGCGGTCAGCAAGCTCTTCGGTGCTGATTTTTCGCTGGCTGGTACGGCTGTAGGAAGTTGCCCGGAAACTGGCCCGGGGAGTCAGGGTAAAGGCTTCGCGGAGGTCCAGGGGCAATGAGAAGGTATGCAGGGTATCGGAGCGGAAACTGGCATAATCATCGGGGTCATTATGCAACAAGGGCAGATAATCCGCTGCCGGGATGAATTCGTTTCGGGCGCGGTCGTTGTTGCGCCATTTCAAGCTGTAGTAGCCCAGGCTGTTTTCGCTGTTGTAAAGCAAAGGACTGTCCATCAGTGCCGTGCGGGGAATAGTCAGGCGCAGTTCCGGCAGCTGCTGCAGAGTCGTGTAAAAAGTGTTGACACGGGGCCGCACGGTCAGAGCCAGATTGAAATAATCATGATCATAGCTCAGATCGGCAAAGGATTTAGGCTGCTCAAAGCGCCGGTAATCCCTCCGGAACCAGTCCTCGAGCATGGCGGAATCGCTGAGCCAGTCCACATTCATGCGCAGAGAAAGACCCTCGCTGATGACCTGCCGGTAATAGGCCTTGACCCGGAAGCGGTCTTCCTCCGATTCAAAACGCCGGTTGAAGCCGGGCGAAGTTTCCGAGGGGTCATTATCGTGCAGCGCATATAATTGCCTGCTCAATTCGCGTTGTGCACTTTCAAACTCGCTGCTGTAACCAGCGCCGACTCCCCGTTTGGACATTAGATCGACATAGAGCCGGTTGTCGCCGGTGCCTTCATTCTTCCAGATTCTGCCAACCTGCAGATAAGCTCCCCTCCTGCCGGAATAGCCCGGTTTCAACAGCAGTCCGACCTGGTTGGCATTGGTGCTGCCCCACAACCAGGGCAGATACAGTACCGGCACCCGCCCAAATTTCAGCATGACATGTTTCGCGGTAAAAGTCTGATCGGCATGATGAGTGATTTGCGAGGCTTCCAAGCGGTAATGCGGCTGAGGACATTCGCAGGTGCTCAGCCAGCCCTTTCGTATCTGCTTGTTGCCAAGTTCGTCTGCAGTCCCTTCTTCGCCGCCTGCAAACCATATCTTGCTTTCCAGACGGAAAGGCCCGAAACGCAAAGTTTTTTGCTGAAAATTTCCTTGTAGAGCCGGGGCCTTCCAGCTGCCCTGATCCTGCATGGTGATCACGACATCGCCGGAAGCCGTATAGTCGAAGGTCTTCTGATTGACCGAAGCTTCCTTCGCCGTCAACTGAATGGCGCCATAAGTTACAATCACATTTCCCTTAGCTAAAACCGCACCGGTTTCCACATTATGCGATAGTTCATCGGCTTCAATCTTCAATTCATCGGCTTCAAATAATTGATTGAGATCCTGCCCCTGTACGATACCCGAAAGAACGGTAAATAAAATCGCAAAAATACTGACTAAACGCATGGAATGACTCCAAAACTGGCATGATCACGGTAGAAAGAAAACTGTTATAAAATATTACAAACTGTGAAATTAACAAGCAAGGGCCGGAAAAAACACGGGCGGAGCACATCCCAGGGCGTAATTGATAGATGGCAGTGTTTTTTACAACGAAAGAGACTAACTGCACGAAAAAAATTCATGGGAAGAACGACGCATGAAAAGCAGTTAACGCACTTCCCATGAATTTTTTTCGTGCCAGTTCGTGCTTTTGGTTGTTAAAAAATCCCGGTTTCAATTTTCCTCTTTTCGCAACAGTTTGAAGGGATGTTTTTTGTCAGATTTGATGGTGATGCTTTTTTGCAGGATTTCACCGGCCTCTGCATCCGGCAGGCGTATTTGCGGGGCATTGTTTCTCGC
>JAQVUB010000118.1:0-4015 GCA_028699735.1 Lentisphaeria bacterium
CCGATTCCATAATCGCGCACAGTGATCACCGCGAAATCCTGTTCCCGGATCAGCGAGACGTCGATTTCGGGGCTGTTGCTGTAGAGGATGGCGTTGTTGATCAGGTTGGCAACGGCCTGTTCGAGCAACTGACAATCCCCTGCAACCTGCAGGGAAGCCTGTTCGCTGATCTTCAGGGAAATTCCGCGTTCAGCAGCTTTATCCGCGCAGAGCTGCAGCGCCTCGGTCAGCATGGCGGGCAGTGAAAGCGGGGCAAAATCGCGCTCGAGGGCAAGCTGTTTTTTCTCGAGGGCGGCAAGGCTGAGAATATCCTGCACCAGCAGATTCAGACGATTGGACTGTTCGAAAAGCATTTCGAGCAGTTTGCTTTTCTGTTCCGGGGTCAGGTTGCTTTCTTCGCGGATCGTTTCGGTTGCTCCGATAATACAGGTCAGCGGGGTTTTCAGTTCGTGGGAGACATTGGCGATGAAGTCGCTGCGGAAGGATTCGAGTTTACGCAGGTTGGTCAGGTCGGTGATGGTCAGCAGCAAAAAGCGTTTGCCTTCTTGGACGATGATGCGCCCCTTGATAAACAGGGTCTGCGCTGAACGGGATCGCTGCAGCGTGAATTCCTTTTCGAAGGCTTCTCCATTCTGAAAAACCCGATGCGCCAGCGACAGCAATTCCGGAATGTCCGAACGAGCCAGATTGAATTTCGCGCCGGATTCCTTCAATTTGAAGAGCCTGGCTCCAGTCTGATTGTACTTGACGACATCCCCGTTTTCGGCAAAAAGCAGCACCGCTTCACTCATGGCATTCAGGATTGCCTCGATAGCATTGCGCCCGGAGGTGACTTCCTCAAGCTGAATCTTCAGCTGCTCGGCCATATGCGAGACTCCGCCAGCCAGCTCGCGGACAACCCCGGAAGCGGGGATCTCGATGCGTGTCTCCAGATTGCCCGAGGCAATTTCCGCCACTGCATTCTGCAGGCTTTGCAAAGGGCGCCGCACCCGCCGGAGAATATAAAAGGTCAGCATAAAGACCATTGCGCCACCCAGCAGCATGGCCAGCAGCATGTGATTCCCGGCAAGGCGAAGGATCCTGGTAGCCTGATCGGCTGTCACCGCCGCCCGGATTACATATTCCCCCTGCTTTGTCGGCAACTTCAGCGCATGATAGATCATCCACTGATTCAGGCTTTCGCTGTAACGCATCGAGGTCGTCGGAGTGCCGGCCAACGCGCCCTGGACTTCAATGCGGTCGAGATGATTGCCGAGAAAGCCAGGATCCTCCGATGAGTCCGCCTCAACAAGGCCATCGCCCCGGATCAGGCTCAGGCGCAACGTATCCTTCTGAAAATCATTGCAGAATTTGCGTGCTTCCTCAATGCGATCCTGATCCAGCATCGGTTTCAGGATCAGCGATACCAGGTATGCCTCCTGGGCGATATTATTTTGCGCATCATGCATGTACGCCTGTTCGAAGGAACGCCGCTGCTGGAGAAAGAGTGAGGCAAACAGGATTACCAGCACCCCCGCCGCCAACGGCAACCCAAAAAGAATTTTATCACGGTTTTTCATGCGGAAGATTCCTTGTCACTCTTTCTCGATGGCGTCTTTCTTTGATCAGTCAGATCGGTCAGATCGGACTGATCTACCGGAGAATCCCCAGACCAGACTTAAGGTGCGCGTGCAGGCTCATGCGTCAGAGCAACAACCTTTAAAATTTTTTGTATCTTTTCGAGTTTTTTCGTTGTAAAAAAATCGTAGATCATTCTCCGTCGGATTTATAGCGGTATCCGATGCCTCGCACGGTATCGATATTGGCGGCCCATTCGCCGAGTTTGCGTCGCAGGTTAAGGATTTGCACATCAATGGCCCTTTCAGTGACCGGATATCCGTCTCCTTTGACTTTGCTGATGATCTGATTGCGAGTGTAGACCCGCCCCGGATGAGACACCAGCAGCTGCAAAATGGCAAATTCGCTGAAGGTCAAATCAAGCGCTTTGCCATGCAGTTTAACCTCATGCAGATCTTCTCGGATCAGCAACCCGTCCCGCCGGATTTCATTGCTCTCCTCCACATCCGTAAACTGCCGCAATTGCGCCCGGATGCGTGCTATCAGAATTTTCCGGCTGAAGGGTTTAGTGATGTAGTCAACCGCACCAAGTTCCAGCCCGATGATGATATCGGATTCCTCGCTGCGTGCAGTCAGCATGATGACCGGAATCGCACGCGTCTCCTCCTGACTTTTCAGCTGCCGGCAGACGCTCAGTCCGTCCATACCCGGCAGCATCAGATCCAGCAGAATCAGATCCGGCAGGCGTGCTTGCGCCAGGCGCAAACCGTCCTCGCCATTGGCAGCCATGTATATACTGGAGTAACCCGCTGATTCCAGAGTTAGTTTGAGCAGTTCCCGGATCGGCTCCTCATCCTCAATCACCAGGATTTTTTCAGCAGCCATTATTTTTGCTCCCCTTCATGCAGGTGCCGGACAATTTTACCCTGCTCCATGTAGATGACATCCTCGCTGATATTGGTGGCAATATCGGCAATGCGCTCGAGACAGCGCGAGATGGTCAGGCAATCCAGATAATATCCCGCCTGAACCGGATATTTCAGCATCTTCTCGCGAACAAAAAGATAAGCATCATGGTGCAACTTGTCAACTTCATCATCAAGGGAAATCACTTCAGCGGCCGTTTCGATATCGTGATAGGTCAGCGAATCGATCGATTTCTTCAACATCCCGCAGGCTTTGCTCATCATCTCCTCAAAGTCGATTTTTTCGACCGTATTTTCGCCATACGATGCCATATCAAAGACCCGTTCGGCGATATTGACTGCCAGGTCGCCGACCCGTTCGATTTCGTTGTTAACCTTGAGGATAGTGATGACCTTGCGCAAATCCCCGGCCACCGGCTGATACAGCGCCAGAATCTTCAGGCATTCCTCCTCGATGCGGATTTCCGCGGCATCGATGTCGTCATCCGAATCGATGACCTTTTGGGCGCGAGGGACATCATGCGACAAGGTAGCCTGGATGGCCTGATAGACCGCATGCTCAGCTTTACTGGTAACCTCCAGCAAAAGCATGTTCAAATTCTCGATTTCACTGATGAAATGCACTGTCATAATGCGACCCCCTGTTCAGCCAAAACGCCCTGTTATGTATTCTTCCGTCTTGCGGTTAACCGGATTGGTGAAAATCCGGGTCGTGGCGCCGTATTCAATGATGATCCCCTTGTAGAAAAAGGCGGTGGCATCGCTGATGCGGGCAGCCTGCTGCATATTGTGCGTAACAACCATGATCGTAAATCGCTTCTTCAACTCCACCATCAATTCCTCAATTTTGCCGGTCGCCAGCGGATCCAGGGCGCTGGTCGGTTCATCCATCAGCAAAACTTCCGGCTCCGCGGCAATCGCCCTGGCAATGCAAAGGCGCTGCTGCTGCCCGCCGGAGAGCGCCAGCCCGCTGGCTTTCAGCTTGTCCTTGACTTCCTCCCACAGCGATGCGCCACGCAAAGCCTGCTCGACACGATTGTGGGTTTCGCTGCGGCTGAGCTTGAAATGCAGCTTCAAGGGATAAGCCACATTGTCGAAAACCGACATCGGAAACGGGGTCGGCTTCTGAAAGATCATGCCGATATTTCGCCGCAGTTCAAGGACATCGATCTCCGATGACAGGACATTCACTCCATCGAGCAGGAGTTCGCCTTCTGCGCGCTGATCGCGGTACAGTTCAAAAATCCGGTTGCAGACGCGCAGAAAGGTGGATTTTCCACAGCCGGACGGTCCGATAACCGCAGTAATTTTCTTTTCCTCAACCGGCAAGCAGTTATCAAAAAGCACCTGCTGGCTGCCATAGAAAAAATTCAGATTGCGTGCTTCGAGCTTAAGGGGCATGTCGTTTCTCCCGGAAAAGAATTCTTGTACCGATGTTGAGCGCCAGCACGAGAACGGTGATCACCAGAGCGGCTCCCCAGCCAGCCTGATGCATGGCCGCAAACGGCGAATTGGTCGAGTATTCCGTGATC
>JAQVUB010000118.1:4115-7397 GCA_028699735.1 Lentisphaeria bacterium
TTTCTCCCGGAAAAGAATTCTTGTACCGATGTTGAGCGCCAGCACGAGAACGGTGATCACCAGAGCGGCTCCCCAGCCAGCCTGATGCATGGCCGCAAACGGCGAATTGGTCGAGTATTCCGTGATCAAAACCGGCATGTTCGGCGTCGGACCGCTGAGATAATCGCCCGGCCAGGAATCGGCAAACAGGGCGGTGAAAAGCAGTGGGGCGGTTTCGCCGCTGACTCGTGCCAGAGCCAGCAGGATTCCGGTAATCAGGCCTTTGCGGGCGCTTCGGCAGATGATTTTCAGCGTGGTGCGGGTTCGGGTCATACCGATGGCCAGCGAGGCTTCCCGCAATGCATACGGCACCATGCCCAGCATATCCTCGGTCGTCCGCATGACTACCGGGAACATGATGATGGCCAGCGCCACCGAAGCGGCCAACCCGGAAAAATGCCCTGCAGGCACCACCATCAAAATATAGACAAAGAGTCCAACCAGCACCGAGGGCATTCCCATCATGACATTGGCGGAGAAACGCAAGACCGCAGTAACTTTTGGGTGATCGCGAAATTCAGCAAGGTAGATGCCGGCGCAGATGGCCGGCGGGGTGGCCAGCAGCGCAGCACCCAGGGTGATCATCATCGAGCCCAGCAGTGCGTTGGCAATCCCGCTGTCCGGCACTCCATAGGGCTTTGAGGGATTGAAGAAAAAACCGGGGCTGAGAGCCTTGCAACCGGCTCGTATGACATGACTGACAATCACCAGCATCGCTGCCGATGCCAACAACACCGCCAGCAACGAAAAAATCCTGAAAATATGATTGGCGAGTTTCCGCTTGAATAATTTCTTTTTTTTCATTATTCACCTCGATTGGCAGTCGCTGAGCGCAGGTACCATTGTGCCAATATTTGAATGAGCAGGCTCATCACCAGCAGAATCAACCCCAGCGCAAAAAGTGCACTTCTCTGCAAACCATCCGCTTCCGGAAAACTGTTGGCAATCGTCGCGGCAATCGTGGTCGATCCGGAAAAAGCATTCTGCGGCATTTCCATCATATTTCCAATCACGAAAAGGACAGCCATCGTTTCTCCGAGGGCGCGGCCGAGTCCGATAAAGACTCCGCCGAGGATGCCGCGAATGCCGTAAGGGATGACGATGTCCTTGCCGGCTTCCAGGCGGGTGCAGCCCACGCCATAGGCGGCCTCTCTCAGCATCGGAGGTGTCATCTGCAGCACGTCCCGCAGAATAGCGCAAATATAAGGGAGAATCATAATCGCCAGGATCAGGCCGCCAGTCAGAATACCGAACCCATTGTAATAATCCTCGGCCAGAAATTTGCCGATAAAGGGGACCCGTTGAATTTTCAGTGTATCTGCAAGAAAAGGTTGAATTTTGTCCTGCATCAAGGGCACCAGGACAAAGAGTCCCCACATTCCGTAGATCACACTAGGGATGGCCGCCAGCAGATCGATGGCGTGACCTAGCACCTCACGGATTAAAGGTGCGGCATTCACCAGAAAAATCGCCGCCGCCAAAGCCAGCGGGACAGCAATCGAAAGCGCAATCGCAGTCGAACTCAAGGTACCGGCAATGCTCGGCAACGCACCAAACTTCTCCGCTACCGGGTTCCATTCCCGCGAAATCAGAAAGCGCCAGCCAAAAACTTCCCATACCTGTCGGGAATTCAGCAAAAGCTGGATGAAAAATCCCAGCATCAGCAGGCCAATCAGGCCTGCGCAGAAAAAACAGAACCACTTAAAAGAATGGTCAATCGCGGATTTCTTCATATGACACTGATCGGTAGCAACCCATGGAATTTTCTAAAAAAATTTTCTGTCACAACACTACCATATCCTCCTGCAATTAATCCGCGGTTTGCATATTGTTAGGATTCGGTTAATTCATCCGCTTTTGGGCTGACGTCCATAACCCATTTTTTAACCACCAAAGGCACAAAAAACTTGGGGTGGGCTGGCGCCCACAGCCCATAGTTATCAGTTATCAGCCGTCAACCTGTCCATTAAAGTCAATCGTCCATCGTCCACGTCCATAAGGTCCATCAGGTCCATAGGGTCCATCAGGTCTATCGTCCATCGTCCCTTGTCCTTCGTCTTTCGTCCATTAAATCTTCTTCAAACAAGAAATGTAATGATAGTGTTTGAAACAGGACACGCAAGTTTCTATCCATGAGATACTTTCTCATTTTTGAAAATTTTTTTAGGGTTTTTGGTTTGATGTGATGAAAGCGAAACACGATGCCGGCGGAGACGCCGAAGAGGGAAAGGACCACACAAGCTTGCACGGACCAAGGGGAGCCGGCGAGACGCCGGCGCTCCATATTCCCTCTGACACCTCTTCGTAAAGATGGAATTACCACACAAGGTTGATCGGACGAACATGAGGATTTTCCGGATAAGGCTCATGCTTCAACGCAACAACCTTTAAAATTTCCGTGTTTTCCGTGTATTCCGTGGTTGAAAAACTAGGTTGTGGACGGCAGTCCACCCCAAGTTTTTTCGTGCTTTTCGTGGTTAAAATAGCTTTATGTTACGAGTATTGCCCTGCACCCCGCTTCTTTCTACCGGATCGAGCACACCGCACAATCTGTTGCACATGCTTATTGATTTCCATATGTCTTTTTTTGACGTTTTTTTTGACGTTTTTTTAAAAAAAATATAAATAGTTTATAGCAAGCATTTTACATGAATATATAAACGGATATAGAAAAGAGGACTCTGAGCATCTTGAACCGCTGGTTGCGTTATTAGTATATGAATCAACTATTTTAATGGGTCAAATAGAATTTGGCAATAGTTGACGTTCTGTTTCCCGATCAGGATTCGGCATCGCTTTGTTCGTCGTACTCCATCAAAGCCTGGTAAACATTTTCCGGAAGAAAAGTCATCAAGTATCTGGTAATCATTTCTTCGACAGATAAACTTCTGCGGGCGGCCTCCAGCTTTACTGCCTGCATGATGTTTGGCGATACCTGCAAACACACCTTGCAATACTCACTCGACATCAACAACCTCCTTTTCTCAAATTGTCACAGCGGCTTCTCAAGTCAAAAACATCGGAAAACTTATCTATATTTTTATAATTCAAGCAGTTCCATTCCCTTTTGTTGACTTATGATTTTGCGAATTTGCAACATCGTGATATATTATTGCCATCGAGTTTTACAAAGGGATTTCACATTATGACAAAACGGCAAAAAAACAATCTGGAAATCGGGCGCAGAATTAAATTCTACCGCCTGAAAAGCGGTCTGACGCAACAGCAGATGGCAGCCAAACT
>JAQVUB010000119.1 GCA_028699735.1 Lentisphaeria bacterium
TGGAAAGCAAGGACTCCCGCAATGTCAACGAAGTTGCAACCCTCGTCGAGAAATTTCCTGAAATTGATCTGGTACTGGGCGGCCATACTCACCGCGATATGCCTGGACATAAAATCGGTCCGCGCACCTGGTATGTGCAGGCCGGCTATGCGGCAAAAAGTCTGGGCGTCGTCCGTGCCGTTCTGGATACTGAAAAACATGAAGTAGCTGAGATCAACTCCTGGCTGATGCAAGTTCAGGAGGACACCCCGGACTGCCCGGAACTGCAAAAGGCTCTGGCATCCTGGCTGGAGATCGACGCCAGAGCAAAAACCCAGCCGGTCGCACCCGCTCCGGCTGAAGACATCCTCAGCAAAGGCCGACCGGGGGTCAACTGCCAGGCCAGCGAACTGTTCTGCGCTGCAATTGCCGGAGCTGCCTGTACTCCCATCGTTCTGCATGGAACGCTCAGCAAAAAAAATCTTGAGGCCGGCAAAGCGCTCACCGAACAGGATCTGTTCGATTTCGTCCCCTACGAAAATACCATCATCACCGCGGAGGTCTCCCGCAGCGAACTGATCGAAATCGTCCGTGAGCAGTGGCAAAACCGCGACTCCTACACCTTCTCCGGAATCTATGGCTGTAAAATCCGAATCAGCCAGAACGGTAATTTTGCCGAAATCCTCGAACTGACTGACGACAGCAAGCCCCTTCGCATTGCCATGAACAGTTTCACTGCCGCCGGCAGCGGGCGTTACCCGAAGCTCAATGCCATTTTGAAAAAGCCTGCCGCCCAGACCCGTGACACCGGACTTTCCAGCCGGGAGGCCGTGCGCAATTACCTTACGAAACACCCCGGCCTGATCATCAACCCAAAACCCTGGTTGCAAATCGTCAAATAAAAGTGGCGCAACCGTCCCGGTTGCGATGTTAAGGGAGGAAACATCGTACAGGAGGCAGAAAATTGCTTGAGACTTATTAGACGCATGTTTTGGGGTTCGCATCATCATTGTCCCATGAGTCCCATAGTCCCATGCAATTCTTCTCACCCTGCTGCCACCATGCACATCACAACCGGGGCGGTTGCGCTACTTTTTAAACCTGCCCCCTGACTACTGATGCTTATGGCAATAATCCGCTTATTTTTCCGTTTTCTATAGGAGAGTGTCATGCGACACGAACCGCTTGATCAACTTAGTGACAAAGACCTGGTAAACCTCTGCCGCAGTGGTGATGATGCTGCCTTCACGGTTTTGTACAACCGCTACCGCCTGCAGCTTTTCTCCTACCTGCATCGCCTGCTGCCCAACGACAAATCACTGATTGACGATCTCTTTCAGCAGGTCTGGATCAAGGCTGTGCGCAACTGGCAGCGTTATAGCGATCAGCAGCTTCTGCTGGCCTGGCTCTGCCGGATTGCTCATAACCTGGTCATGGATCACTTCCGCAGCAACAGCAACAAGGAAACCGTTGAAATCGATGACAACCTGATGGCCGACACCTTCAACCCCGAGGAGGCCTTGCATCAGCTCAAGCTCGATGAAGCCCTGCAAAGTGCCGTTGAACAGCTCCCGCCCGAGCAACAGGAAATCGTTCGCTTGAGAATGCAGGGAATCAGCTTCAAAGAAATTGCCGCACAACAGAATCTCAGCCTCAACACCGCCCTTGGAAGAATGCACTACGCAGTTCAGAACCTGCGTAAAATTCTCGCCGATTACCTTTGAAAAGACAATCCAGTTTCCCGATATGCCGCTCCCGGCAAAGGAGTGTCCAAATGAAATGCCAGGATTTTGAAAAAGAATATCTGCTCGATGACGGCAACCTGTCCGCCGAAGCGCGTGCGCATGCACAAATTTGCCCGTCCTGCCGGGAATTGATGCAGATCATGAACCTGCTCTCGACTGCGGCACGCTCCCCCTCCCCCGAACTCGACCGCAAAACCGTTGCTGCGGCTCTTTGCTGCATGCATTCACAGAAAACGTCCCGATGGCCTGCGCGCATCCAGACTGCTCTCTATGCCGCAGCTGCTGCTCTGATTCTGCTGTTCAGCGTCATCAGCCTGCAGAAGCCAACTTCCCCTGAGACTCAAGCGCTTACCCTCACTGCCGAATCCAGCCAGCCGGATATCTCCCTGCAAGCCTCCAGCGAACCCCTTTCCGACTTGGATGCACTCTGGTACCTGAACCGCAAGGAAACCAGTTCTGAACTCGACAAGCTCGAACTGCAACTATCACTTTACGCAAACCTTCTTTAAACACTACAAGGAATCACCTGTAATTTTTGTCACAGGAGTCGACGTATGAAATACGCAATCCCCAACTGGTTCTTCTGCATGCTGGCAATGTTTTCACTGTGTGTAAACAATACCCTCCGCGCTGAGGACAAAAGCATACCGGCAACTGCCCCCGGAAGCGAACTCGGAAAGCCCCCTATGCCACCCCCAGCCCCCGGCGAACGCAAACTCCCTTTCGGCCAGCAGTTCAATGTCCGCGGACGAATCCATACCCTCCTAGAAAATCTCCAGAAAAAGGAACCGGAAGAATACCAGAGGCTGATGAAACTGCGTAACGAGAACCGAGAGGAGTACCTCAAGGAACTCTGGAAAAAAATGCCCGAACGCGAAAATGACAACCGCAAAAAAATTGCGGAAATTGACCGAAAATGCTGGATGCTCGGCGAAAAATTCCAGAAAGCGGCAACGGATCAGGAGAAGAACGACATTAAGGCAGAGCTCTCCGTACTTCTTGATCAGTCGATGGATTTGGTCATGCAGGATACCCGGGAGCGCCTTGAGCGCATCCAGAAAATCCTTGACAATCTCAACAACAACCGGGGTAAAATTATACAGGAACGCCTCGAACAATTCCTCAGCGGAAAGCCCGCAGCACAACGCCCGGAAAGACCCAATAATAACCCTTGAGACTCCGTCCGTGTCCCGTCCGTGTCCCGTCCGTGTCCCGTCCGTGTCCCGTCCGTGTCCCGTCCGTGTCCAGTCCGTTTCCATTGCAAAAAAAATCTTTCAGGAAAAACAAGATTTTGAGGGATAGTAGTCCGAAAAATTTCATGGGAAGTATGACGCATGACAGCAGTCAACGTCCCCTACATGAAATTTTTCGGGTCATTTTGTGTCTTTTGTTGTTAAAAAAATGCCACTGTCACCCAGTTTCACTGACGTATTGCGCAACCGGGTCGGTTGCAGCAGCTTTAAAAGCCGCCCCCCCAAAAGCAAAAATGCCATTATATGCTATATTTATATCATTACCATGGGCGCCAATGGTGACATCCAGACGCTAATCCATGGGGCTATTATGTATACCCTTGAAACAAAACCGTAACACGCGGGTCTAAATAGTTGTATTTTTCTTTTTTCTTACCCTTTTTGTACCTCCATCCACCCCCGGAAAGGAAATCCAGCATGAACTTCAAGTACCCTGACACCAAAATTCACCGGTTCTTTTTCACTCTCATTGAATTACTCGTTGTCATAGCGATCATAGCCATTTTGGCCTCGATGTTGCTTCCGGCGCTTCAGACTGCAAGGCGGAAGGCGCAGGCAATTACCTGCATGAACAACCTGAAACAAAGCGGAATGGCCATTCTGTTTTATACAGACGATGCCGATGGCTTGTTTTTCAACAACAAGGGGTCACACTGGTGGCACAACAGCGCTTTTCCGAACATCAGCACGAATGCCAAAAAGACCGCGGCTTTATGTCCGTCAGCAGCTCCCTTCAAGGCGCCGATCAACCAGTATACTTTCTATGGCTCGCTGGGCGAATATCCCTCGCTCCAGCGCGCGACCTATGACGGTGGAAGTTACATTGTTCTTCGGCAAATGAAGCAGCCCGCTTCCTTCTACTACTTGGGTGACTCCTTATATGCGCCGACGGGTAACAGCTCCAACAAGGGACAGCAATCGGTTCTCTTTTATTACTATGCAAATAACACCAGCAACCCCTTGGCTCATTTCCGGCATTCGGGGCGTATGAATGCATGGTACTGGGATGGCCATGTCGCCCCCCTGACGCCGGCAGAAAATCTTTCTACCATCCGGAAAATGTATGACGCCACATACACTCCCACCTACATCAACATGAGCAACGCTGTCAGCAACCAGTATTGAGGAGTCTGCCGTGATACCATATCTGATCATCCTGTTCCTCGGTTTGAGCCTGAGCAGCACCCTGGGAATCGATTTCACAAGCCTGCCGCAGCAGCCTGCTACCCAGGAAGACTATCGAACCCTGGAATACCCCCTGGCTGCCCAAGCCCTGCTGCTGAGCAACTGGCGGGCAATCGCCGGCGATGACCCGGCCTATGCCTTCCCTGATGACAGCATCCAAGGCTGGAAACCGGTGAAAGTCGGCCAGCGTCTCGCAGGTCAGGGAGTGAACGCCAGCTCATGGTGCTGGTACCAAGTCGATTTCACCTTGCCGGACGCCTGGCAGGGCAGCACGCTCAAACTGGACCTCGGACGGATTTCCGCTTATGACGAAGTCTTCCTGAATGGCGTCCAATGCGGCAGCTACGGCACCCCGCCCCCGAATTTGGTACATGGATGTTCCAGTATTTACCGCCAATACCTGCTGCCGCCGGAACGCCTGCAGCCCGGCAAAAATACGCTCGCTGTGCGCGTCTTCCTCGGCGTCCACTCCGGTATGTATGAAGGAGCCTATACCCTGCAACCCCTGCAGAAAAACGCAATAAGCCTGCAGCTGCCGTTAAAAAATTCAGGCGCGGATTCCATGTATCTGATGCTCAGTGAAGCCTCTCACCTGAACCGGGTAAAGGCCGCAGACAAAATACGGCTCGCTCCGCGACTGCTCAACCCCGGCAAAACTCCGCTCAAGGCCGAACTCGAACTGAAAATTTCCAATGCGGACGGAGAGGAAGTCATCGCTGGACAAAGCGGAGAACTTTTCCTGTCCCCGGGACAATGGCAGCCTTTGCGGATTGAGACAAAAGCCCCTGAGGTACCCGGTCAATACCAGATTGCTCTGATGGTTCGCGTCACTGATGGCGAAAACACCCGGAAAACCTTCTCTGTCACCGTCACCGATCCCGACGAAAACCTCACCTTCAGTATTCCGGTGTGGAATGATATCACCCCGTCTCCGCTTCCGGTTGCAGTGACTCCTGGCCCCATGGGACGCTTCGGCCCACGCGAAACGGACTCCGAAGGCCAGCTGGTTGACAACCTTTCCGCAGTTGATTCGCGCAGCGGCCCGGCCTATTCGGTCAGAACAGACGGTAATGCCAATGGCCCCCTGCTCTTCCTGGCAAATGTCCGCCCCGTTCCGGTTGCGCCAAATAAGACAGGGCGTTTCCACCGCGCAGCTGGACATTCTTATGACGGCGTCAATGATGCCTGGATTTTCGGACGAGTCGCCCCCAACCGCGCCGGAAAACCCGCAGAAATGCAGGTCGAAGACCTTTCCTGGAGCGGACGAACCTGGCAATATCGCTACCCGGACGGCGACCGCCTGAACTTCACCGTCAATCTGCTCAGCCCCGCCTGGATGGCCGAAACCCCAAACCCCAAACTGCGCGTGTTCGAGGGAATCCTGCGCCACGGCATCGGACTGCCCACCCATCTGGCCTATGATAACGGAGACGGCATCCAGGTCGTGACGGCTTCTGCTGGCATTGACGGCAGTAAAATGGCTTCCAACTGGGTTCTGGCCTGGTTCAATGAAGCACCCGGCTGGGATGAATTCGATGTGCCTTACCTTTTTGTGCTGGAAAACCGCCCTCAACGAATCAGAACTTATGCCGACACAGCCCTCTTTTTTGAATTTGCAGAAAATGCCGGACGGCTCCAGGGAATGCCACTCTACGGCGTAACCCTGCTGCCGCCTGCCGATACCGCAACATGGTCTGAACGCCTTCCCGAAGAGATCACCACGCGCTGCCGGTACTGGGGCAGAGTGCTCGCTGCTCCGCCGCTCTCTCTGCAACGCAGTGCTAACGTGGATTACGACCGGAACCGCCTGACTGTCCGCGACGAAGTTGTTTTCGATACTTGGAAGGATGCCTGGAATACCACCGGCTTACCGATCACTCCGCTCAGCAATATGCTGCCTCTGGCGGCAAGCTCCGGCAACCTCGCCATCGGTATCGACCGCCCGGTCAGAGATCTGCAGATGGCCACGCTGCAGGGACCTATGCTCGCCGCTGAAAACAGCAGCCAGCTAACCTTCGCCGTCGACGGCCTGCTTGACTACCTCCGCGAAGTCCGCGTGGTCATCCCGGCAGACAACCCGGAAATCCAAACCGTGCAAGAAGAATTCAACCGGATCCTCTCCGAAGCGCCCCGCACCGATTTGCTGAAGCAGCCCTGGGACATCATGATTGGACACGGCCGCTTCCTGACTGGCGCAATGCGCAATGACTTCACCAATCTCCTGCTCAGCCGTACCTGGATGAAAGCGGAACTGCGCAAGGAAATCGACCCGATCATCCAGCAGTGTACAGAAAAATACCTCCTCTACACTGGAATGCCGGATGCCCAGATCAATGCACAAATCAAAGCGGAGTTTTGCGACAGGCCGGTCGTTTCCTTTATCACACACCCGGTATCCGGCTTGAAAATGGCCATCCCGGCGCCCTCCCCCGCCCGCAACAGCTTCGGCATTGACTCGATTTACTGGGCCAATCTGACCATTTACATCGCCTGGCTCTACGCGGATACCTACGATCGTTTCGATTGGCTGAAAGAACATTACCCGCTGCTGATGCAGTTCTTCAATACCGCCCGCAACAGCCATGACTGGGCAACCCTGGCATCCTGGGATACCTTCGGGGGATTCCGGGTCGGCAACGGACTTCAGGAAGGCGGCGGAATTTATGCCGGCGCCACAGCTTTGGCCAGAACCGCACGCAAATTCGGTGATGAGGCGACCGCCAGCCTGGCCGCATACCATGCGGTCATGCAACTGCTCAACATGCAGGGGGCCCTGGCAGCAAGCACCTATCGAAATACCTGCCGCCCCTGGCCGGCATCACACTCCCGTGCCGCCGAAATTCAAATCGTGCAAAAATTGCGCCCATTCTATTTTGCGGAAATCAATGAACTGGCCGGCTTGTCGCAAGCTCTTATCGGAGTCAGCGCCACCGCCAGCAGCCCTGGCGGATACATCGAAAGCCTGCTGCCCGAAATCATGAGACCCTACCAGGAAATCTGGGGGGACTTCACCGATGAATTGTATCATCCCAAATACGACCAAATCCTGCGTACCGACCGAAGACTCGATGGCCGGGTCACCGTAGATTCGTTCGTCTACCAGACGACCCGTAACCCCGAGGAAATCCGCGAAGTCTTCAAGCTCCGAAAACAACTCGAACAGGACTGGTGGAAAAAAATGCCGGATTACAGAGCCTATCTCGA
>JAQVUB010000120.1 GCA_028699735.1 Lentisphaeria bacterium
CCTAAACGATCTTTTACCTCAACGCAACAACCTTTAAAAAATTTTCGAGTCTTTTTGTGTTTTTCGTTGTTAAAAAATAGGTTGTGGACGCCAGTCCACCCCATGTCCTTTAATGCGTTTCGTTGTTCAAAAAGAATTTCCCCGTTACCCAGGTTCACTGACGTATTACAATCCGGTCATTTCTGCAGCTGGAAGAAGAACTGCCGGCTTTGACAGGCATAGTGCTGATTGATTTTTGACCAGTAACTGAGCAGCAAGTCTCCATCGGGCAGCAGCAGCAAACCCGGTTGGCCAAAGCGCAAACTGGCAAACTGCGCCTCTATATTTCCGGCAGCATTGCACATATTTTCCAGAGTCAGCAGATTTTGGCTGCCCAGGCATTCGCCGGTAACGCTATTGAGCAGATGCAGCATGATACCGGGATTGCTGCCTTCGCGAACCGTGCCGACAAAGAGCATCCGTCCGGGATATTCCGGCAACGCCAGCAAATTGGCCGCCTGGCAATGGATACCGCTGTCGATTGGCTTACTCCAGCTCTGTCCGCTGTCATCGGAGTAAACAAGAAAATTATTGAGGTGTTTTTCTTTGGCCAGGTCATAGGCCCAGAAAACCAGCCAGATGCGTCCATCGGGCAGCAGGCAAGCACGTGTTTCCCAAGGAGCAATATCGGGATGCTCAAAATATTGGCTTTGTTCCTGCCAGGAACTCCCTCCATCCCGGCTGACATAATTCAAACCACGCTGGGCTTGCCCGCGCAAGACAAAAGGCGGACCAAAAAAGTGCAGTTGCCCCAGTGCGTCTACCAGTGCTGGCCCGGAGCTTTCAATGCCATCCCAGGCATGCTCAATGAATTGTGCACTGCTCCAGGCTCCCTTCCCGGTCTCACTGAAACTGACAAAATTCCGGCATTTTGGAAAACGCCCGTTCTGAGTCGCATAATCCGAAAGACTCAAGGTCAGATCATCGCGCTCAAAACCATAGCCGACCGCAAGAACTCGATCACCAAAAAGAGTCGGCTTGCAACAGCAGCTGAACAGCCCGCCGGACGGCAGACGGATCTCCGGAAAAAGCGGTTTTCCGGGCGTCCAGTGTTGTCCGGCATCACTGCTGAGCGAATAATAGGGGAGTTGGTCCGCAGATTCAAAATCCGACCCCACTGTATAGATTGCCAGCAGTTCACCACCGGGCAGCAACGTCACCCCTGGAAAAATCGTGTTCAGAGAAGGTTTTTCAGGGACAGCGATCGTTGCGCTGACCCCCGCCTGCAACTGGATTTTCATATCGATACTCCCGTTACTTCCTGCACTTGTGCAATCCATACCTCAGTGTATTGACCAACGATATCGTCGCCGCGGACTTTCAGAAAAGCCGCAGCATCCACGACAATTCCGCTGCCGTCAGGCAGGGACAGACAGTGAAAATTGCCCAGCAGTCCATGCACGCCATCCCGGGTTTCATGCGGTAGAACAACCTGTTCGCTGTTCCGATCCAGGGTGCCGGTTTCCAGGTCGAAGCGGGCAATCAGCAGAGGCGCCCGGAAGCGCATGACGTCACTGTTTTTTCCGGTGTCCCGGGTATAGACCAGATACAGCTTTCCGTTGAGCTCCAGCCAATGCTGCTGCGTTGATGACATCTTCAGCAGTTCGCCATCGGAAAAACTCCAGGGTCGTGGTTCTGGAAAATGCATTGGATCTGCACTGCAGCTCCAATACCCCCTGCCATCTTCAGCACGAATGGTCAGAAAATATTCACCGTGATAATCATACAGAGAAGGTTCACAGAAGCCCCTGGCGACCGGATGGCTCAAAACATTACTGGAGTTTAATATAGACAGATCATCCCCCTGCAGCACAGCCTGCATTACACACACTGAAAACTGAGGTGAATCATGACCATAGAATTCCACCCGCCCGGTTTCGAAATAGACCGGAAGCAGGATTTGTCCTTCCGGGGTAAAGGCAAGCTGCGCACAGGCAACGCGCCAGTTATCACAAGACACCATACTTGGAGCTTCCAGCTTGCGCATTGGCGACCAGCCGCTGCCCGGATTGTAGATGCTGTAGACCGGCACCTGACGGGGAGGCGCCTGCAAACTGCGTGCAGCTTCTTTATCCCAGGCCAAAGCCCCTTTTGCTGTATAGAAGGTATTGCAACCTATCGCCAGCACACGGGTGCTCCCCGGCAGCGCAAACAAGCGCACATCCGCAACTCCCTCCGTCAGTTCTGCTGAAAGCGCATGACTTTCCATCGGCAAAATGACCGACGGTGCAGACCAACCATCACCAAGTTCAGAGGAAACGCAGTATTCCGGACTGCCATAATGGTCACTGTGCCCAGCCAGTGCCTGCATGCACATCAGCCAATCCCCACCCGGCAGCAGCGCCACGGACGGATGAAAATAATCCCCACTTGATTTCAATCCGGGTTTTATCACCTTGATTTGCAACATCCGGTCAATTCCTTTTTCACTTTTTTATTTCGGCTGCGACAGCATACTCTCAATCAAATCCATCAGCTGCCCGCGCAACTCATGACAATCATCCGGATCCTGGCAAAAGACACTCATCCCAGTAGAGAATCCATCTTTGATCCGCTGCAATTTATCCAACGCGCGCACTTTCCCGTCTGCGTCAGCAAACGTTCTGCTCGCCAGCAGCTCTTCGGCAATCCGGGTGAAATTATAATCTTCGATTCCGTCGCGCATGACTTCTGCCCGCATGGAAGGCCAGCTGACGCCGTCGGGTCCGGGATAAAACAGCGCCCCCATACCATTGTTTTCGCCATGCGTCGAATCCCATTCACTCCATACCGGCGGCAGATTCTCCACAAACTGTTTGTTGTTTCGCCACATGTGAATATCCCAATACAAAAAACCGGTAATATGGCTGAAAGTGATCGGTTCCCAAAAGAAAGCTCTTGAATGGATCAGGGGCTGATCAACGCGTTCAAAATTCGCAAAGGGATAATATCCGCCGCCACCGACATAAGTCCAGAACCCCACCCCATATTGTTGCTTGACTTTCCGGTCGTGCCGCGGCAAAGCATAGGCATTCGCAGGGCAATGCACATCCAGGCTGGCATAGAGTTCAGGCAGGGTCTGCGGATTGGCTGCCGTGCTTATCAATCGCACTCCAGGCAGGATTTTCCGGGCATTCTCCAGCGCGGATTTAAGCTGTTTGTTCAAATGACTGCCGGTTTCATCAAAACCATACAGATAGATATCAACCGCCCCCTTGCTCAATTTGCGCATCGCAGCCAGTTTCTCCAGCAGAGACTTTGATACTATTTCCAAATGCCGGTTGATTAATCGCAGACGCCGGATCTCCTGCGCATCTTTCAGATCAATGATGACCGAACTGCGGTTGGATTCATTGCGCAAATTGTCAAAGGCAAAAGTGGAAGGCGGCTTTTCCCCCTCAAACAATTTTCCCAGCAGGGGATTTTCATCAGGCTGCAGATAAGATACGGTTTCCGGGCGGAAGACTTCTCCGCCGGCTGCGCTTGCCTCCACGGTCTTGTCCAGGCCGGGATACATGACAAAAAAGGAATACAGGCAACGGTCATACCAGCCCCGGGTTTCCGCATTATGCACTTTCAAATACCGGAATGCGGCCGTGCTGGCACGCGGCTCGACAATCAAATCATGATCACTGATTTGTTCCGGCTCCCTGGGCTGCAGGGAAAAATCCGCTTCAATCGGGACATAGTTCACGCCATCAGAACTGCCGTACAGCCGGATGAATTTCAGCATATTGTCATCCGGATACGCAAGCGCATTCAGATTGCCGCCCAGATTGATCGCATCAAGTCCATGCTCGATAGCCCATTCCACATCTTCTTCTGGGGGAGTCAGAGCATACAAATCCAACGGATTCATCTGATGTTCAAGTAATTCAAGCATCAGATTGCGACGCGCTTTCTCATAACCGGCTTTCCCATAAAATTGTTGCATCGTGCTGAAACGCATGCCAATCATGTTTTCCAGACGGTTGGCCCCCATCGCAAAACTTGCCACCCTGACTCGGCAGAGAGTCTGTATGACTGGTTCGCCGTTGATTTTGACCTGAACGGTGAACTCGTGATCACCCGCATCTGCATTCTCAGCCGCATAAAAGGTCAGCCAGACCGCTTGATTCGCGTAGGCGCCTATGGCAAATTTTCGGTCGGCAGTCAGAGGTTCGAGGACATCCGGAAATTCACTTTCACCGGGTTCCCGCAAAGGCAGCTGTGGATTGGAACTTTCTGTCAACCAGAGATAATCGACCCGATATGCTTTCACCGACAGCCCTGCTGCTTGCCCGGTTGTGATTTCGACAGAGCAATCCTGCACAGGCTGCTTTCCAGCCGATAAAACCAGCTGGATACTCTCACGTTCCTGCCGGGCCAGGCGAAGTTGACCGTCACGAACCAGCGGGCCGGGCATCCCGGCCATACGCGGCACCTGCGTGAGTGAATCACACCACGCGGCACTTAACCGTTGCTCGAAGGCAATCCCCTCTTTGAACGAGGCTCCTGTCAAACGCCGTGCACGACTGACCGCCGCGCGAACCTTGCGCTCAAACTGCTGAATGCTCTGAACCAGAGGATGCCCGCCAAGATGACTGAACCAGAGGCGCCGGAACTCTCCACCAAAATAGCCCCCTGTCGACGCAAACTCGTTGTTCGCCATCCAAACCAGATGGCTGTAACGATCCCGTAACAGCGGATCACGGATAATCAGCGGCAGAAAACCGTCTGACGAAGCAATCACTTGCGCAATCGCTTCTTCAAGCGAGGCCTGATAGAAACTGAATTTCCCGTTCCAGGCACGCTCGGCAATTTTAAATTCTTTCAAGGCCGCTGCATTTGCCTGCCAGGAAAGCCTGGCTCTTTGCAAGGACTTGCTGGCTTCATCCAGAAAACAATATTTCAGAGCGAGTGGATAAATTTCCAGATTTTTGACTGGTGCCGCAAATGCGTTGGCTGCATGCAGCTGGACAATTCCGCCGGCATGCAGGCCGGCAGGAAGATTATAACCATCCGCCGCACCTTGTTCGCGGACGATGACCCCGCTGCCGTAGCAAGCCATTTCGATGTTTTTTGCCTTCAGCAGCATACCTGTCAGCAAAGGGCTGTTCCCTTCAGCACTCTGAATAGTCCAGCCCTGTCCCGTGTATGCAGCCACCACCACACTGCCGTCCGGCCATTGGAAGCCGCCCCCGAGATGTTCCGGCGTCAACGAGATGATATGCAAACCCAGCGCTGCATAGTCCAGCATTTTGGCAAATTTTTCATAACTGATCGGAGCCGCCCAGAAAAAACGCGGCAGCTCCTTGTCGCCGGCCTGATATCCAGGCAGGCGGGACTGCAAAACAGTTGTAACGGGAGACTCGACCTCCGTAACGGTAAAACCATCAACCAACACACTCCCCCTCTCAAAATCATTGACACTGAGTACCGGAATAAGAACTTCGGTAGTGGATGCAAGCGGATTACCCAAGGTCACCGTCAATGTCAACTTTTGTTGCTGCCCTGGTACTGCATTGACATTCTGCGCAAGGGGGGGCTGAAAAGGCCTTGCGGAGGATCCACCAGTCTTCCTGTTTAAAATGCTGAAACTCACCGTCGCTTCTGCATTGATGTCTTCCGAAGCCTGAAAGGTAATGTCATATCGTTTCGATACAGGACCGACCACACGCTCTTCGCCGACAATTTGCAAAGTCGACTTTTTCCCGCCACCCCGCAAATTCCAAATTCCCTGGCCAGCTGTACCAGCCTGCGGAACAAAGGAGACCTCCCCGGAGTTTTCCGGCAGCATCGAAACCTGCCACTGTGATAAATCATTTGCATGCAAAATGCTTAAGAACTCCAGAAAAAAAACGATCACGACCGCATTCAAACGCATTCTCAACATAGTTCGACCTCCTGTATACTCTAAACAACCAGCATTACATCCTGCCTCAGTGAAACTGGGTGACAGTATTTTTTTTACAACGAAAAGACACAAAATGACACGAAAAAATTTCATGGGATAACGACGCATTCTCGCAGTCAAAGCCTCTTCCATGAAATTTTTTCGTGTCCGTTTGTGCATTTCGTTGTTCAAAAAAAATCTCTGTTCCCAGCTTTGCTCATTCCATCGCAAAGGCTTTTTTAAGCCAGGCAAGCGATGGCTCCGGACGGAAAGAATGATCCGGGACATCCACATAACTGTATTCTTCATAAAATTCCGCAGTACTTAAATTTTCGCGGGGGATGATTGAATGCCGGTTTTTCCGGCTTTCCGCTGCGCTGAAGCGGGGATAATATACGACCTGGAAGCGCTCCGGACCCCCCATCAGCTGATAAGCAGCACGGACTTTGTCGATGAATTCATCAGCACCACCCTCATTGATGGTCAGAAATTTGGGTGCAGCAGCAGCCAGAAGATCGGAAAAACCGAACCAGCGCCAGAACTCCGGAACATAATGCCAGACGCCTCCGTTGTTCATGTTTTCCACATTGGTCACGGCAGCATAGCGCAGTTGCGGATCACAAAGAAAATCATTATGAACCATCACTTTTATGTCGTCACTGAGCAAACCCAGAACCATTTCGACCTCAGACCCCAGAGAATGCCCGCAACAGCCCAGACGACTGCTGTCTACATAAGGCACCTCACGAAACCATTCCAGAAAACGAAGTTTTTGAAAAACAGACCAGCCCAGGTAATTGTAGCCGGAATTCAGCAGTCCGTTGACCAGAGCTTCCCGGGTCTCCCATTGGGTCTCACGCTCCCTTGGATGGAACTCAGCCAGTTCGGCTGTGCCGGGATTGTCAAAGGCGACCGCTACCATACCCGTCCGAACGATATGCAAGGCCTGGGCATTGCGCTCTGCAAAATTTCGCCGGCTGGTACAATTCGGATGCGAAAACCCCGTTTCGCCAGCCAGCAGTTCCTTGCTCGATGCCGAACCAGGAAAACAAAACACCCCCGGAACCGGATGACTGGCAGAAGCTTCTTCCGGAATCAGAATCAGTACCGGTACCGCCGAAAACGCATCCGGATAAAACTCCCATTTTTCCAGCCGGTAACCATCCCGCGGCTCACTGCTCAGACAAACTGGTTCGGGCTGCACGGTCCATGCCGGAAACTGCATCAAATCCCGCAATTTCCCCTTGACCTGACCCTGCCAGATAAAAAACTCCTCCCTGCTCCAAGCGGATTGACAGGCCAATAGCGGAGTCGTATGACGAACTTCGCTCATCAAAGCCGCCAGCGAACTGAGGTGCCGTCCGTCCGGGCGCCTGCTGCGGAAGTTATCCTCCCAAGTAAACATGGAAGCCTCCGGATTTCAATATTGATTAACCGTTGTGGTCAGGCAGACGTTCACATTACCGGT
>JAQVUB010000121.1:0-1653 GCA_028699735.1 Lentisphaeria bacterium
CCATAAAAACAACAGTCAAATTCATCCTTTCACAGGCCGTCCGTGTCCCGTCCGTGTCCCGTCCGTGTCCCGTCCGTGTCCCGTCCGTGTCCTGAAACTTAGGTTGTGGACGCCAGTCCACCCTAAGCCTTTTCGTGTCTTTCGTTGTTAAAAAAACGCGATTCGAGTACAATCATCCCAATACTTCGGCAAATGCCTCACGAAGCACAGCCAAGCCTTCTTCCAAAGCCTCTTTTGGAGTAATCAGGGGTGGTGCAATCTTGATACAGCCGCCGCCAAGGCCAACTGGCGCAAACATCAGCAACCCCTTCTGCATGCATTTTTCATTGATTGCCAGTGCCGTCACGGCATCGGGGTCTTTGCTGCCGGGCTTGACCATCAGCAAGCCGCCAACCAGACCGCGATGCAGGGAACGTCCGACATGACTGGGATAACGAGCCTGAATTTCATCCAGACCCCGTCCGAGAACGACCCCGAGTTGCGCAGCCTGTTCGGTAAGCTTCTCTTCCAGAAGAATCTTCAAGTTGGCAATCGCTGCAGCCACCGGCAACGGGCTGGCTGAATGCGTACTGGTCATCGAGCCTGGCGCATACATGTCCATGATATCATTGCGACCAATAACCGCGGAAATCGGCAGGCTAGAGGAAATTCCCTTGCCGCAGCAGATCAGATCCGGAACCAAATCATAATGTTCCCAGCAGAAGAATTTGCCGGTGCGTCCGAAGCCAGCCTGGACTTCATCCATGATCAGGACGACATCGTTGCCCTTGCACCATTGTCCCAGCCTGCGGGCATATTCATCCGGCAGGAAATTCGGGCCGATTCCCTGATAGGCTTCGGTGATCACGCCGGCGACATCATCCGCAGTCAAACCATTTTCTTCGAGCACCTTCAGGAATCCATCAAAGCTGATGTCTTCATTGATAAAACCGTCCGGGAAGGGAATATGCACAAAACCCCCAGGGAGCTGCACAATCCATTCCTTCTGACCGCTCATGCCGCCGATCATCTGCGCACCCAGAGTCCGCCCGTGAAATCCGCCGCTGAAAGAAACAATCACATGCTTTTTCGGACCGTATTTGCGCACACCATATGTGCGTGCCAGCTTGATCGCATTTTCCGTTGCTTCCGTCCCTGCCGACAACAAAAAAACCTTGTCCATTCCAGCGGGTGCGGTCTCAGCCAGCATGCGGCAGAGTTCGGCGCGGCCTTCATGCGGGAAAACATAGGTAGCCAGAAGGGGTTTGTCGATGGCAGCCTTAAGCGCAGCACAGATTTCCGGACGTCCATGTCCGGCATTGGCAATCAACACGCAGCTGGACCAATCCAGCCATTTGTTGCCCCAACGATCATAAATATTGATGCCTTCAGCGCGATCCCAGATCACCGGCGGCTGACCGGACATGCTGATCGGCTCATGCGCCGACAAACGCTCAAAAACTGCCAGCGATTCGGGCACCGGCAACTGGGTGACGATGCTACGGTATTTTGTCTGAACCTTGGGAACATCCTGGGGAACTAAATTGTACTTGTGAGCCATGGAACAAAAACCTTTCATAGCAATACTGTGAAACAAAAAAATAAAAGTTTTGACAAATTGCGAATATAATGCAAATCACGCGAAAAACAACAATCCCGCATGCTTTTTGCCAG
>JAQVUB010000121.1:1753-7290 GCA_028699735.1 Lentisphaeria bacterium
TTTTTTACATTTTGGACGAAAAAATGTCTGTGTTCCGTCCGTATTTTGTAGGAGCGATGATGTCAGATTTCTTATCCCAACTATCGGCTTTTGCTCCGGCAGTTCGCCGGAATGCTTTAGAAAACCTGGCTGCCGGGACTGTTTTTCCGCCGGAATCTCAGGATATGAACATGCATATTCATACCTTTTTTTCCTACAATGGCGAGGGCTGGTCTCCATCACGGGTGGCCTTTGAGATGAAGAAACTCGGATTGTACAGTGCGGCCATCTGTGATTTTGATGTGTTGCAGGGTCTCGATGAATTTCTTGCTGCCGCCGACCTGCTCCGCCTTCGTTCAGCCGTCGCTTTCGAGAGCCGGGTCTTCTTTCAGGAATATGCCGACAAAGAAATCAATTCTCCCGGAGAACCCGGTGTTTTCTATTTCATGGGCATGGGCTTTGTAATACCCCCATTCAAAGGCAGCAAGGCAGCGGAGGTTTTCAATGAAATGTTGAAACAGTCTCATGTCCGTAACCGGAATTTGATCAGCCGGGTAAATGCCCATCTGAAGCCCATGGCTCTCGATTATGAAAAGGATGTACTCCCATTGACGCCGGATCAAAATGCCACTGAACGACACATCGTTCTTGCATTCTATCAGAAGGCATTGGATTTCTTTGGCAGCCCTGAAAAAGCCATCGAATTCTGGGCTGCTGCATTCAAGACGGACTTGCAGGAGCTCAGTGAAAAAAGCAAAAACAGCAATGCATTCCAGGAATTTCTACGCAGCAAACTGATGAAGCGCGGCGGCCTGGGCTATGAACAACCTACGCCAAAAACCTTCCCCGCCCTGGACACAGTCATTGCCATGATCCGGGAGTGCCGCGCCATCCCGATGAGCGCCTGGCTCGATGGCAGCCTGCCCGGCGAGCAGAACCCCGTCGAGCAACTCGAATGCCTCCTCAGCAAAAATGTCGAAGCGGTCAATATCATCCCGGACCGCAACTGGAACTTCAAAGACCCCGATGTGCAAAAGCAAAAAATCCTCGAACTGGATCGCTACATGCAGGCCGCTCAGAAGCTGGATTTGCCGGTTAACATCGGCACAGAGGGCAACAAGCCCGGGCAACGCCTGGTCGATGACCTGAATGCACAAGCAGTCATGCGTTATCGCCCTGTTTTCCTGCAGGGCGCCCAAATCATGGTTGGACATACCCGCCTGCTGCGCTTCGCCGATTTCTCCTATATTGATGAAAAAGCACAAAGCCTCTTCCCGGAACGCCGCCACCGTAATGCATTCTTTGCCGCCGTTGGCGCCCTCCCCGCACCCGATGAGAACACCCTGCACAAACTTCAGGACATGCAAGCGGAAAAGGCCTTTGCTTTTCTAAGCGACTGCGCCGCTAAACAAGCCTGGTGAAAACAGAACCTCGTCTCCAAAAAAAAGGTAACAACCAATCATGTTTTCCGAAGCAACTATTGAGCAGATAGAACAACGTTACGAGGATGCCAAAAAACAGTATCGCGCCCTGGGCGTTGATGCCGATCAGGCCATCCGAACCCTGGCAGAAACCCCAGTTTCTCTGCATTGCTGGCAAGGCGACGATGTGCGCGGCTTTGAATTGCAGCCCGGACAAGTCAGCGGCGGCGGAATTATGGCTACCGGAAACTACCCCGGCTCGGCAAGCAATGCGGAAACTCTGCGCAGAGATGCTGAAAAGGCCTTTTCGATGATCCCCGGCAAAAAGCGTTTCAACCTGCATGCCATTTATGCGGAAACTGGGGATAAAGCCATTCCGCGCGATGAAATCAGCGCGGAGCATTTTGCCAACTGGATGGCCTGGTCAAAGAAAAATCACATCCCTCTGGACTTCAATCCCACTTTCTTTGCCCACCCAAAAGCAAACGACGGCTATACCCTCTCCCATCAGAATCCCGATATCAGAAAATTCTGGATCCGTCACGATCTGGCTTGTCGCAAAATTGCGGAGGCCATCGGTCGTGAACAAGGCGAACCCTGTATCGTTAACCATTGGATTCCGGACGGAGCCAAAGACCAGCCCATGGACCGAATGTCGCCACGAAAACGACTCATCGAAGCCCTGGAACAAATCTTCTCAGAAAACATCTCCCCGGATTACTGCCGGGATGCCTTGGAATGCAAACTCTTCGGCCTTGGCAGTGAAGACTATGTCGTCGGCTCCCATGAATTTTACATGGGCTATGCCTTGACCCACCCGCAAATGCTCTGCTTTGATATGGGACATTTCCATCCCACCGAAACCATCCATGACAAAATCTCGGCGATCATGCTGTTCAAAGACGAACTCCTGCTGCATGTCAGCCGCGGAATCCGCTGGGACAGCGACCATGTCGTCATCTTCAATGATGATCTGCGCTGCCTCTTTCAGCAGGTCGTCCGCGGCAATTTCCTCTCCAGAGTCCACCTCGCCCTTGATTTCTTCGATGCCAGCATCAACCGCATCGGAGCCTGGGTCGTCGGCACTCGGGCTACCCAGAAAGCCCTGCTGGCTGCCCTGCTCGAACCCGTACAACTGCTGCAAAGCTTTGAAACAAACGGTGACGGAGCCATGAAACTGGCTCTGCTCGAAGAACTCAAACAATTCCCGATGGGAGCCATCTGGGATAAATTCTGCCTGCAGGCCGGAGTCCCCGCCGGAGCCGCATGGATCGATACCCTGATCGATTTCGACCGCAACGTCATCCGTAAACGCTCATCAAGTAATGGGTAAAATGATGAACAAAGGGGTTTTGAACAACGAAAAAAACGAAACGACCCGAAAAAATTTCATGGGAAGAGGCTTTGACTACTCTACCCTGCGTTGCTCATCCCATGAAATTTTTTCGGGTCGTTAGTGTCTTTCGTTGTAGAAAAAAATACCATTGCCACATCATCTGACGTATTGCCTAATCAACACCATGACTACATCCCGGACTGAATTCGTTATTATCCGCCATGGACAAACCCATGGCAACATCACCCGGACATTACAGGGACAAAGCAACACCGATCTCGACGAAACGGGAGTCCAGCAGGTCAGGCTGCTAGCCCGGCGGCTGAAAAGTCATCCCGCTTTTGACGCTGTCATCAGCAGTGACCTCAAACGAGCGCTCGATACTGCACAAATCCTGGTTGACAGCATCGGCGGTACGATCATCCCAAATGCCGGCCTCAGAGAATGGAATCTGGGCATCCTCGAAGGACGCAGCTGGCAGGATCTGCAACTGGAATATCCTCAGATCATGAATTCCTTCCTCAACAGCCATAAGGATGTCGAAGTGCCCGGAGGAGAACGTCGCTCTGTGATGGAAAAACGGGTCTCTGAATGCCTGGACACCCTGGCCTCTGAATTCGCCGGCAAACGACTGCTGGTGGTCACTCATGGCGGGGTACTGCGCGCCATCTTCAGGCACATCGTCGGCCTGCCCGCCGGAAACAACATGCTGCCGCAAACGTCCAATGCCAGCTACAACAGCTGCACCTGTACCAACGGCATCTGGCAGCTGACCTGCTGGAATGATACCGCACACCTGAATCCAGCCCTGCTCCATGAGCTTATTACCTTCTGATTTTTTTTACAACGAAAAAACACGAGAAACCCGAAAAGTTTTGAGGATTCGTGTCTTTTCGTGTCTTTAGTTGTTAAAAATGAAAGCCTTATTTTTCTCTGACATACATGGTTCACCGCACAGCCTGGCACTGCTGCAGGAAAAAATCAAGGAACTGGCCCCCGACAAACTGGTGCTGCTCGGCGATATTTTTCTTTGTGGGGGGCAAAGTACTTTGGACAGTAGCACTGCCCGTAAGCAGACTGCGGCATGGCTCAATCGCTGGCAGGATAAAATCATTGCCGTCCGGGGAAACTGTGACCGGGACTGCGACCAGAAACTCCTGAATTTCCCCATCCTGGTGGAATATCGTATACTGGAAATCGACGGGCACCGGTTTTTTCTCAGCCATGGGCACTGCTGGAATCCTGGGCATTTGCCGCCGGAAGGCGTTGCTGATATCCTGGTCAACGGGCATACACATATTCCACAGCTGACACGCGACGGCGATGGCCTGGTCTGTTTCAACCCGGGTTCCCTTGCACTGCCACGCGGGGATTCTCTACCCAGCTTCGGCTTCTATTCGGAACATATTCTGTATATTTATCCGCTGGACGGAACTTGCAAACCTCTGTCTCAACTTGCACTCTGAGGTTTCCCGTCGATCACTCTATTCCAACCTTCCAATACTGAAAAGCCGGCGTTTCATAGGGATGCGCCGTTTTCAAGGCCTGCAATACTGCCGGCAGTTTTTTTCCCGAAACGATCATTTCCAGCTTCCACTCGGCGACCTTTTCCAGGCGTCCTGCTTCCCCCAAAAATGGGTTGGCACGGTCGGATGGCCGGAACTGCCCTGTGCCCGGCATCTGAAAACAGCAGCAGTCATATTCACCCAGATGCCCCGCACCCGCCGCAAAAAGAGCCGACTTGAGCTCCTCCAGATGACTTTCCGGAACATAGACATCCAAACGATAATAAGACATCTTTAGGATTCCTTCTCAGCATATTCCTGTAACAATTCATCAGCACCCGTAAACAGCCGCGCCGGCCAGCCTGCCTTCAAACCCTGCTCGACATTCGCAGCATTATCATCCAGATACAAGACCGGACGACCATAACACTGCTCAAAATATTGATAAATCGCAGGATCGGGTTTCATGCTGCCGGCTTCATAACTGTAAACCCCACCGGAAATCCGCTGCGCAAAAGCAATTTTCTTCCAGACTTCCTCTGCATGCACCGATGATGTGTTGGAAAAGAAAATCAGCTGATAGCCAGCTTTGACCCAACGCCGGGTTAATTCATCCATGCCAGGCTGATCAGGGCCAATGATCGAGCAAAATGACGACCAGAATGCGGCCGTCGAAATTTTCCTCAGCGCCGGCACTCGTTCCTGGCATTGCCGTAGCCACTCCTGCGCAGTTATACGACCACATTCAAAAGCCGCACTGGCTTCCTCAAAGGCAAGCGGAAACCCGGACAACCCCACCCTTGCCAGAAATTCCTGATGCCGCAACTGAATGCACACTCCACCAATATCCAAAGCAATTACCCCGAGCTTACCCAAAGAAACCTCCTGAAGGACATAAAAAACAAAAAAAACTGTAGAAAAAATCGACCGCTATCCCCTTTTAGACAGAGCCTGCGAACCATAAGTGGTTATATTATCCGGGAGTTTCAATATAGTGCCTGACGAACGCTTTTCAAAGCAGGAATCCGGCTAAGAGTGCAGGGGACAGGGTGCAGGGTGCAGGGAATTTCATGGACTCATGGGACGCATGCACCCCCTGCTCCCTGCCCCCTGCCCCCTGCACCCTGCCCCCTGCACCCTGCACCCTGCACCCTACCCATAAGCAATTTTTATGCCTCAACCAGCCAAACAGATCGACATGAGCTTCTCGGGCGACGATCGCCTCGCATCCTCTCTGCTGAAGGGAAAATTTCAGTATTATCTGGAATGCGACAGCCCTCTTGTCTGCCAGTCATT
>JAQVUB010000122.1:0-4740 GCA_028699735.1 Lentisphaeria bacterium
GGAGCCGAAACGATGACCAGATTTTGGCCGGGAAGAGGGGGACGCAGCAGCATGGGGATCAAGCGTCCATCGTCGGCACTGATGGTGAAACGCCGCCAACCCTGCAGCGGATAGAATTCCTGCAGTTGCGCAGTTCCGGGTTTCCGGATGCGGAGAATTTCCCCGAGACGCCCCCGGTCAGGGTGTCGTTCGCCGGAAAGAATTTCTGCGGCTTTTCGGGCGGAGTATTCTGCAATGCTGCAGACTTTGGCCGGGCGTTGCCCTTTTGGGAAAACCATCAGTTCGTCTTCCGGAAGGGTCGTGAAAGCAGGCAGGTCGCAGGATCGTCCCGTTCCTTTGCCCTTCAGATGCAGTTCGAACCAGCCCAGCATTTCTTCCTGTACCTCTGGCCAGAAACCATGGGGTTTGTTGAAAATATAGCAATCGAGATGATCGGATACGCCCATGGCATGATAGACTTTCCTGGCTTCCCTGAGGCTGCGCAACATCTCCGCCGGAGAAAAGGCCGGATTGCTGTCCTGCAGGCCATTGCAAATTTTCAGGGCGCGCGGGGCAACCAGTGCCAGAATGCCGGATTCTTCGGTAAAGGTCAGGCCACCAGGAAGCATCTCGCAGATGCAATTCAAGCACATGACATAGGATTGGAAGCTTCCAACGCTGACCACCGGAACTGCTGCCGTGATACGTGTATCCATGGCCGCCAGCCACATGGTCTGGTTGCCACCGCCACTGGCGCCAGTCGCACCGATTTTTGCGGCATCAACATAGGGGAGTGAGCAAAGCAGGTCGACTCCACGCATATTATCGACGACTTGAACCCCCATCAAAGTTTCACCCAGCTGTAGCAGAGAGCCACCCAGGTTGTTGCCATGATACTCAAATTCGCCATGCCGGGTGCTGCGTTCCCCCGAGCCGAAAGCATCGATACAGAGGCAGACATAGCCACTTTTGGCCAGCAGATGGCCGCGTTGCTGTACGCGTGCCGCCAGGCGTCCCTGGGCCCAATGCCCATGCATATTGATGGCTGCTGGAAAAGGTCCGTTGCCGTTCGGAATATAAAGATTCCCGGTCACATAAAAGTCCGGGCGACTTTGATAACAGATTTTCTCAATCCGGTATCCATCGCAGGCGATTTCACCAGTGATTTCGAGATTCAAAGGCAACGTATGATTGATCCGCACGCCAAGGGCTTTCCAGATTTGTTCGCGCAGTTCTTCGGGTTTCCAATCCTCTGCCTTTTCCGGCAGGGGGTGTTTGCGGAAGATTGCCGCGGCCTGGCTCTTGAGCAGTTGTCCGTAATACCCCGTCAATCCTTCGTTCCAAACGTTTACCAGTTTGTCATTCATCGTCATAGTCCTTATTTGCTGGAAGTCAGTGAACATCTTTTTTTACCACGAAAAAACTAGGTTTCAAGGTCTTCCAGCCAGAGTTCGGGGTCTGCATCAGCAGGCATGCGCCAATCTCCGCGCGGGGAAAGGGCGATGGTACCGACCTTGGGGCCATCCGGCATGGCATTGCGTTTAAACTGTTGCGCAAAAAAGCGCCGTATGAACAATTTGAGGGTGCGCTCGATTTCCTCCGCTGTGAAATCCATTTCGAAGGCATGCAGAGCCAAGGCCTTCAGCATACGGGGCCTTTCACCATATTTGAGGAAATAGTACAGGAAGAAGTCATGCAGGTTGTAGTTGCCAATAATGGATTCGGTGTGTTGTTTTCCTGGCAGCAGCTCTGGCGATACGGGGGTATCATTGATATCCAAAAGGATATCAGCCAGTTCTCCGGCAACCTCTCTTGCCTGTGTTTCAATCAGAAAGCGGACGAGGGTTTTGGGGACACCGGCGTTGACGCAGTACATCGACATATGATCCCCATTGAACGTATTCCAGCCTAGGGCAATTTCCGACAGGTCACCGGTGCCGATGACCAGACCCTTTTCAGCGTTGGCGATGTCCATCAGGATTTGCGTTCGTTCGCGGGCCTGGCTGTTTTCATAGACGAGATCAAGTTGTTCCTTATCATGCCCAATATCTTTGAAATGCAGCTCAACCGCTTTTCGGATGCAGATGGTTCGCAGTTCCGCGCCCAGCAGTCCGGCCAGCTTGCTTGCATTGTTCAGAGTGCGGTCACTGGTTCCGAAGCCTGGCATGGTGATGGCGCAGATGGTGGAACGCGGCAGTTGCAAAAGATCGCAGCATTTGGCGCAGACCAGCAACGCCAGCGTCGAATCCAGTCCCCCGGAAAGTCCAATGACCATTCGTTTGCTGCAAATATGTTCGAAGCGTTTGGCCAGAGCCGAAGACTGTATGGTGAAGATTTCACGGCATCTTTCCTGCAGGTCGTCTTGGGAAGTTGGCACAAAAGGCTGTTTGGCGAAGTTGAAATAAGTCCAGTCCGGCGCTTCGCTGATGGGATTCAGCTTGCAGATGCGCGCAGTGTCAGCTGGCTGGTCATTGAAGCTTGTCCAGGCTCGTCGGGTAATGGTCAGCCATTCAGGTTTCAGATCTGCATAAAGGATGCTGCCCTGGCGTTCAAAGCGGGAATTTTCCGCCAGCAGTTTTCCATTTGCGGCAATCAGGGCATGTCCTGAAAACAGCAGATCACTGGTGGACTCGTGGACGCCGGCGCCGCAGAGCACATAGCCGGCGGCCAGCTTGGCGCTCTGCATTTTCACCAGCTCGCGCCGGTAGGCGGCTTTGGAAACCAGTTCAGGGCCTGCCGAAAGGTTGAAAATCAGCTGTGCTCCATTTTGTGCGAGGAGGTTGGAAGGGGGAGCGACCGCCCAGAGGTCTTCGCAAATTTCAATACCAAAGAAAAAATCCTCACCCGCCTGAAAAACCAGTTTGCCGCCAAAGGGAATTTCCTCCTTTTCCCAGAATACCGGGTGGCCGTCATATTCACGGATGGAACGGAATTGCCTTTTTTCATAAAATTCGCGGTATTCCGGCAGGAACGTTTTTCCGGTCATGGCACAGAGACGTCCATTTTGGATCACCGCAGCGGTATTGAAGAGGCGGCTGTTGACAGGGAAAGGGAGACCAACAATCAGGATGCTGTCATACGAGCGGGTGGCTTCGCAGAGCAGCTGCAAAGCTTTTTTTGCTTCATCGAGCAGGGCATTCTGTTCAAAGAGGTCTCCACAGGAATATCCGGTCAGCGACAATTCTGGCATGACGACGATGCCTGCGCCGTGTTGCCGGGCCTGCTGGTAAAGCTCGATAATTTGTTCCGCATTATAGCGTGGATTACCGACTTTGAGCATTGGCACTGCCGCCGCAATTCGATAAATTTTGTGCATGTGCGTCACCTCCACTTGTCAGCGTATTGCGTCAGTTGAACTGGATAACAGAGGATTTTTTTTGAACAACGAAAAACACAAACCGACCCGAAAAATTTTTTCGGGTCGTTAGTGTCTTTCGTTGTAAAAAAGGCCACTGCTTCCAGTATCGCTGACGGATTACTTGTCATCAGATCAAGAAAACCGGCGATGCAAAGACGAAGCGAGTTTGCCGGAGCGTTGCATCAGGGTCGGGGCTTTGCCGGCCATCAGCAGAAGAACTGCCAGAGTCAGCAATCCGATGAAGACGAAGACGGTTCCGGCTTGGACATGAAAGACTCCGAGGAGGAGCCATTGAACGAGGGATGCGCAGATCATAGCGATGCAATCCAGCGCATTTCCAGCGCCCAGGTATCGTCCCAGGCAGCGTTTTGGGCTGCGTTTCTGGATGGAAGTTACCAGTGGCAGCTGAAAGAATCCGCCGCAGAAGCCAAGGCCTGCAGAAAAGAGAAATGCGGAAGACCGGGTATCTCCCCAGAACCCCAGTAACAAAGCAAACAGGGCGGTCATGACGCCGCCAGGAAGGATCAGGCCATATTCGATTTTACCGCGGGACAGGAAACCAGCAAAAAGGCTGCCGAAACCAATGCCGAGAGCGACCGAGGCCTGCAGATATCCGACCAGATGATCATCGCCCTGCAGAGTTTCTTTGGCAAAAAAGACGAGAGTGAGCTGAAAGAGTGCGCCCAGAAACCAGAAGTAGGAATTTCCCAGCAGGCTCAGCAGCAGGAGGCGGTCTCTTTTCATTTCCCGGAAGGTGTGCCAGTGGGGGGTAAGCGGATCCAGCCGGAAACGGGCTTTGGGATTGCCAGGTGGAGTTGGGGTGATGGCAAAGCTGAACAGGGTGCCAATGATGGCGATGATGACGCACCAGACGGCCGCCAGATGGGGTTCGCTGCCGCTCCAGGCGGACAGGGCACCCCCGGCCCAGCTTCCCAGAATGATGGCCAGGAAGGTAAAGAGCTGATTCAGGCCATTGCCTCTGGAAAGTTCGGCAGCGGGCAGGGTTTCCGGCAGGAAACCATATTTTGCAGGGCTGAAGAAGGTGCTTTGCGCTCCCATGCAGAACAGCACCAGCAACAACAGATTGACGGTCTGCAGACGAAACAACAGCAACCCGCAGAGCATGATGACAATTTCCGCCACTTTGGTGCCGACCATGACCTGTTTTTTGCTGAAACGGTCCGCCAGATATCCGGCGTAGGAGGAGCAGAGCAGGAAAGGAAGGATGAAAAGAGCACCGGCGATCGGGACGTAAATTTTGTCATGGCCGGTTCCGGCTAGCAGGTTGCTGGCGAAACAAATCAGCAACAGTTTGAACAGGTTGTCATTGAAGGCGCCGGCGAACTGGGTAGCCAGATAGGCGATGAAGCCAGGCGTTTTTAAGCGGGATGCAGAAAGCATGA
>JAQVUB010000122.1:4840-7251 GCA_028699735.1 Lentisphaeria bacterium
CTGGAAGGTGAAGATTGCTTCATCCGGGACATCACCTGTTGCAGATCATTCCAGACCTTGCGCTTTTCACTGATAAACAAGCCCTTTTGACTCTCAAAGCGCAACAGATAAGCGGGGTGAAAGGTGGGCATGACCGGGATGCCCTGATAGTCCAGCCAGGTGCCGCGGCATTTGCTAATCCCGGTTTTGCCCAGCAGAAAATGCAGCGCCACAGCGCCGAGCAGGACGATGATTTGCGGTTTGACCAGCTCTATCTGCCTGCGCAAATAGGGCAGGCAGGCGTTTGCTTCCTGCTCGAGTGGGTTGCGGTTGCCCGGCGGGCGGCACTTGACGATATTGGCGATAAAGACGGCGTTATCCGGGTTATTGGAGTTTCGGTCGAAGCCCATGGCCAGGATCATATTGGTCAGCATCTGGCCGGCACGTCCAACAAAGGCGATACCCTGTTTGTCTTCTTCCTCACCGGGGCCTTCTCCGATAAACATCAGGCGTGCCTGCGGGCAGCCGTTGCCGCAGACGACGGAATGGCGTCCCTGTGCCAGAGGGCAGGCCTGACAGTTCAACATGGCCTGCTGCAGTTCCTCCCAGTCGCAATGGCTTACGGATATTGCCGGGTCAGTCGGCTGTAGGGGTAAGGGGCTTGCAGCCTGTTCAGGAAATACCGGTGCCTTTGTGGCAGAGGGCGTTTGCTGTCGGGGAGGGGAGACTACAGCACGTTTTGCCGGAACTGCTGCTTTCAGCAGAGTGCGATTTTGCTCGGAAAGCCAGAGCGTTTCCTTGCCGGCGGCTTTCCGGGCATTCAAAATCCGCTTAAATTCTTCAATAAGTTCAGGCATTTTGTTTAACAACGAAAAAACACGAAAAGGCACGAAGATTTTCTATGGTTGTTGCGTTTGAGATATGAGACCGCTCCGCAAAATCCTTAGGTTTGTACGTCCAACCATGTGTGGTAATATCCCTTTTTTTGAAGAGGTGTCGTAGGCAATATGGAGTGCGGCGGCTTGCCGCAGCTTTGAAAGCGGGAGCTTGCTCCCGCACTCCATCGTTGCTTTCAGAAGACGATTTCAACGCTGCCATCGCCCGGGAAGACTTTTCCGATGACGGCTGCTTCGAACCCTTCGCCGAGGCAGATTTCCAAGGCGATACCGACTTCCTGTTCGGGTACGAACCAGACCATGCCGACCCCCATGTTGAAAACACGGTACATTTCCTGATCATCAATAGAGCCACATTTCTGCAGCAGTTTGAAGATTGGCGGAGCTGCATGAATGTTGGCTGCTTCAAAACGAACCATGACATTATCCGGCAGAATCCGCGGAACATTGTCATATAATCCGCCTCCGGTGATATGGGCAATGCCATCAAGATGGATACGGGCTTGCATCGCTTTGCGGATGGCCGGCCAGTAACAGCGATGCGGTTGCAAAAGCGCTTCGCCAACACTGATCCCACCGAGTTCATCCGGAGTGCTGTTAACGGTAAAACCGGCTTGTTCGAAGAGGATTTTCCGGGCCAGTGAGAAGCCATTGGTGTGCAGACCCAGGGAATTCAGACCGATGGCAATGTGTCCCGGGCGGATTTTTTCACCGCTGATGATCTGCTCTTCCTCGACAATGCCGGTGATGCAGCCGACCAGGTCGTAATCGTTTCCGTACATGCCAGGCATTTCCGCGGTTTCTCCACCCAGCAGGGTGACATTCTGTGCTTTGCAGGCATCGGCAATGCCACCGATCACCTCTTCATAAAGTGGGCTGCGCAGTTTGCCGATGCCAATGTAATCCATGAAATAGACCGGTTCAGCCCCCTGTACAGCGATATCATTAATACAATGATTGACGATATCGTGGCCAACGGTATCGTGCTTGTTCATTTGCGCGGCAACCATCAGTTTGGTGCCAACCCCATCAATACTGGTGACCATTACCGGATGACGCCAACGGCTAAGATCAATTCGGAACAAACCGCCAAAACCGCCGATCGGAGCCAATGCCTCCGGACGACGCGTGCTGGAAATCCGGCTCTTCAGACCGGCCAGCAGATTGGTTGCCAGATCAATATCTACACCGGCGGCCTTGTAAGCCTCACTCTTTGCTTTGCAGGTGCTCAATTTCGTCTCCTTGATGGTGCTTGTTATGGGATTGCAGTCTTGCCGATAATATACCCCGGTTTTTGCGGTTCGGAGGAATTCTTTTTTAACAACGAAAAGCACGAAACAAAGCGAAAAAATTTCATGGAAGGGGCGTTGACTGCAAGCATGCGTTGTACTTCCCATGAAATTTTTCGTGTCATTTTGTGTCTTTCGTGGTTAAAAAAAATGCACTGCGCAATTGGCGTGCGAACTTGAATTTCTGATTCGCAAAATGGCTGATTTATATTACATTATTTTTTTTCTGCGAATCAGCAATCCATTC
>JAQVUB010000123.1 GCA_028699735.1 Lentisphaeria bacterium
TAAGCAGCATTTCGATTTGTTTGATTTTGCAGAAATCGCGGAGCAGGTTGAGGTTATCGCCATAGCTGAGGATATAATGCTGTCCCATGACCTGATCGAGGAAAGGATCTGCATCCTGTTCGAAATTGAGCTGCAGGCTGGGCAGTTGTGGGGCTGGAGGTGCCCATCCGGCTTCTTCCCAGGGTTCGGGCTGCACCGCTTCAGCACGTGCGGCGTGCAAAACGAGTTTGCCGTCACGCTGTGCCAGGCGGGCAATGGTAACCGTACCGGATTTTAGCCGTGAGACATTGAGCAGGCCTTCTCCAAACGAGCCGAAAGCATTGGGCATGACCCGGATCCGTCCGTCAACAACTGCCTTTGGCACATAATCCGGCACTCCCATCAGAGCGCCCTGTCGAAGAAATTCATAAAATTCGAGATAGGCCGGCAGCTGTCCGGTCAATGCCTGCACAATCAGCTGGGTCACCGCACCATAGGAATCGTTTTCCGGAACCGTGGGGATTTCCATTTCCTGATGCAGCAGAGTCAGCGCACCCGCCGGCGCAAACTTCAGCAGCTTTTTGACGCCATCGACATCGCAGAAGGAAAAAGCGTCATAGCTGCGCTCTTCGATCTTTTTGCGGAAGGCCAGATACAGGCGCACGGAATTCTCGATCGTGCCTGGTTGCGGTTCACGGACAAAATCCCAGTCCGCCCGGATTTTCTGACTGAGCTGTTTGACTTCACCGTCATCGAGCTGTTCGAGAAGCTGCTGAATTTCCAGCAGATCAAAGTGTTCGATTTCTGCGCCGATGCGCCCTTTGAGCAGGCTGCCGTCATAGAGAGTGCCATACAGTCT
Organism: Lentisphaeria bacterium; assembly: GCA_028699735.1. Classification (GTDB taxonomy): domain Bacteria; phylum Verrucomicrobiota; class Lentisphaeria; order Oligosphaerales; family Oligosphaeraceae; genus JAQVUB01. Next base: position 839 of record JAQVUB010000123.1, read on the forward strand.
CATATCGCGGTATCCGGACATTCCGATCAGGGCATGTTGCATGCGCGCGGAAGCAGTGGCGGCTTTGAGCCAGCAGACCGCTTCGGCAAAACGCGGTTCCGAATCCTTGAAATTGACCAAATATTTAAACAGATATCCCATTTCCTGCATGGGCTGGCGTAATGCCGTGCTGCCAGCCTGATCCGCTGTTGTCACAAAATGCCCATCCGGATTGCGCCAGCCACTCAATCCCCATAGTAGCATCGCTTTGTGCCGAAAGGGTTCAATCGTCTGAAAAACTGCCCAGCTGGGAATCCAACCGGCAACGCAGACAACCAGTGCATCAAAAGGCTCCCGGCTTAATTCCTCAACCGCGCGCCTTGCCTGACTGCCCGCAGGATCATCGCTGACAGGCTCCGTGTAAACAACTGCAAAACCCTGCTTTTCCAGCTCAGCGGCAACCTGACGGCAGCGCTGATCAATGAATTCACGGGGCGTGTTGACTTCCCCGAAACCGACAAAGCCAATTCTTGCTTTTTCATCTTTTGCAAACATCAGATCTCTCCATATGTGGGCATGATTAATTGGTTCAGTTTCCGGTAGCGTTGAAAATACTGCTGATAGGCTTCCGCATCAGGGCCGGGTCTCAGGGTTCCTGCAGAACGCACCATGTGGCACACAGCCTGATCCACAGTGGCGTATTCGCCGGCTGCAAGGGCCGCCAGCATGGCAGCACCCAAGGCAGTCGCTTCACTGCATTCCGGCAAAATGACCGGCAATTGCAGCACATCCGCCTTGATCTGCAGCCACAACCGGCTGCCGGACGCGCCTCCCAGAGAGCGCAGCTCCTGAAAGCTGGCACCACATTCCCGCAGCAGTTCGAGATTGTCCCGCAACAGAAACGCGACCGATTCCAGGACGGCGCGCGCCCAGTGCGCCCGTTTATGCTGCAGCGTCACGCCATAGGCCACACCGGTAGCCTTGGAATTGGCCACTGGGGAAACCGATCCGGACAAATGCGGCAGCAGCAGAAGCCCATCGCAACCCGGCGGCACCAGAGCCGCTTCTGCGTCCAGTTCCTTGTAGGACAAGCCTCCGGCAAATTCATCACGGAAATATTTGAGCAGCATGCCGGCATTGGGTGCCCAGGGCATCAGGACAAAGGAATCCGGTTTTGCGCCCAGATACGTGCTGACACGCCGTTCTGGATCATAAACGAGATGATCAAAAGGAGCGCACAGTGCCAAAGCGCAACCGGTGGTCTCCGAAAGCAGACCGGGTTGCGCCGCACCACAGCCGAGATTGCCGCAAATCTGATCCAGGGGAGCAGCAGCAATTTTTGCGCCTGCCGGAAGGATGCCGTCCTGCCCATGACAGCAGGCCACAGCCTCACCACTGTCTTTCAAAGCCGGCAACTGACTGCGGGAAATGCCGAGATATTTCAGCATTTCAGAGGAATAATCCTTCCGTTCCAAATCGTAATACAGCGTGGAGGGCAACAAGGCGCGGCAGGTCGCCCGTTCGCCACTGAGTCTGTAAACAATATAATCTTCGACCATCATGATGCTGCCAACCCGGACAAAAAGTTCCGGCTCATGCTGTCGAATCCAGAGAAGTTTTGCCGCCGGCCAGCAGGGCAGCATCTCGTTCTGTCCGGACATACGAAACAGTTCCGTCAGCCCGAAATGCTCTTCGATCTCTTTGGCCTGATCGACCGCCCGGTTATCCAGCCAGACGATCGCCTTGCGCAAAGGAACCCCCTGCTGATCCAGCAGGATTAGGGTTTCCGCCTGACCGGTCACCGAAAGCCCCAGAATCTGCGCCGGAGCCACCCCGGCCTGCTGCAGGGCTTTCTGCAGTGCGATCTGCGTGGATTTCCAGTACTGTTCCACTTCCAATTCAACGAAATCCGGCCGTGGGGTTTCGAGGGAATACTCGTCGGCTCCCAGTCCCAGCAATTTCCCCCTGACATCGAACAAAGCCGCCTTGACAGCGGTGGTTCCAATATCCAAGGCAAGAAGGCAAATCGGTTTCAGCGTCATCTGAATGCTCCGTTCTGCTTCATCCGAGCAATTCATGATCCGTTTCGGCGATAGCCTCTTCGATGAAATCCATACCGCGCTGGGCAACTTCCTCCGGCATGACAATCGGTGGACTCATGCGCAGAATATGTCCTGCCGGAATCCAGGCCAGACCTTTGCGGAATGCTTTCTGATAAACCATCTTACCGGCCTGATCAAAGGGCTCCTTCGTTTGCTTGTCCTTGACCAGTTCGACACCCATCAGACAGCCTTTGCAACGCACGTCACCGACAATGCGGTATTTCTGCGTCCAATCCGCCATCCGTTTTTTGAACAGGACTTCCAGATCCCGGGCATGCTGCAGCAAGTCTTCTTCTTCGATGACTTCGATGCAGGCCAGAGCAGCTGCGCAAGCCATCGGATTGCCACCATAGCTGGTCGAAGCGCTGATCTTATCGACCGCTTCGGCATAAGGTTCCCGTACGGCCATTGCAGTCACCGGGAAGCCATTTCCGAAGCCCTTGCCCAGGGTAACCACATCCGGCAGCACATTCCAGTTTTCCATGCAGAGGTACTGTCCGGTACGTCCCATGCTGGTCAAAACTTCATCAGCAAACAACAATATACCGCGTTCATCGAGGAACTTGCGCAGTTTCGGAAAGAAGTCATCCGGGGGCATGATGCTGCCGCCCCAACCCTGAATGGGCTCCAGAACAAACGCAGCGACTTGACCGGTTGTACTCTCCTTGATGAAGGTATCATAAAATTCCAGGTAGCGCTCCGTATCCAGCGAACCGTCTGCACGGGTCCACCAGGGACGGTAAGTATCCGGGCGGGGAACCATATAAAAACCTGGAGAACGGGTCGGACCGCTGAACTTGGTCATCCGGGCCAGACTGATGGCGTGCCCGCTCTTGCCATGAAAATCCATGAAGCAGCTGATAAATTCATGCTTGCCGGTGGCCGCCCGGCAGGTGCGCAACCCCGCCTCGACTGCCGTTGTGCCACTGTCATACAGCTGAAAACATTTCAAATCCCCAGGCAACACCTGCGCCATCTTTTCCAGAAGACGTACTTTGATCTCCGTCGTAAAATCATGCGCATTCATTAATCGGCGCGCGTAGGTGCAAATCGCCTCCGAAATCTTCGGATGGCAATGCCCCAGGGTCGTCACATAGATGCCGCTGGAAAAATCGATGAAGCGGTTACCGTCCGCATCCTCGAGACTGCATCCGGCGCCCTTCTCAAATGCCACTGGAAATAAGCGAACCTGCCCCGACAAACCCCGATAATGCGCAGAAGCACGTTGGTGCAGCTCCACACTCCGAGGCCCGGGAACTTCCTCTGTGGCAAAGTAGGGATACTGCGCTAAATCCAACTGATAAGGACGCGGATCATAATGCCCCATGATTTTCTCTCCTCTGATAATTCGAACAGTCAACAATAAATGCCTAAAAAATCAGTCCGATCAGTCCGATCAGTCCGATCTCGCCTGGAAAAGTTATTCCAGAAAACCGAATAACCACAAAATATCACAAAATAACGAAAAAACAAGAAAAAATTACAGAAAACGATTGACAAATACGAACAAAAATGTTATTTTATAACAACTGTTCTTAAATAAGGAGATTTCTAATGATGCATCACCGTCAGCAGCAGATTTTGGGGCTGTTGCAGCGTGGCCGTCTTGAGTATGAGGCCGCAGCTCGTGCATTGGGCGTGACAGAGATGACGGTACGCCGAGCAGTACGAGCCTTGGAATTACGGAAACTGGCTTTGCCGGTAAAGGGTGGTGCAATTCCATATCCGCTGCAGTCGGATTCCTCGGAGCATGGCAGCAGTTTTTCGGGGGAGGCCTTAAAGATGGCTTTGGCAGAAGCGTTGTATGAGCGTCTGCACCCACTGGATTCCTTGTTTATCGGCACCGGTAGCACGGCTCTTTGTTTTGCCAGGGTGATTGCGTTGAAGCAGAAGCTGCCGTTGACAGTGGTGACGCATTCGTTGAATGTCGCCTCGACCTTGTTTCGCACCCGCTGCAAGGTCTTTCTGCTGGGAGGGGAATTGCGCAATGAATCGCTGGATCTGGTCGGACCGGCCGCGGAGAAGAATCTCGAGGAATATCATGTGCGCTGGCTGGTATCCGGCTGCGATGGAGCCTGGGCAGATTCTGGCTTTTATACATCCGATGTCAGTTTATCCAACCTTGAGAAAAAATCACTGCGCATTGCTGATGCAGTCGCCATCATTACGGACAGCAGTAAGTTTACTCATCGGGCTCTGACCCGGTTTGCCGGCGTCGAAGAAGTGGATTTACTGGTAACCGACAGCGGATTAAGCGATATGGACGAGCAAAAGTTCGAACAAAGTGGTGTCGAAATACTGAAGGTATTGCGTCAGTAACTCGGTCACAGAGGAATTCTTTTGAACAACGAAAAGCTCGAAACGCCCCGAAAAAATTTCATGGGAAGGCTTTGACTGATGAAATGCGTTGCTCATCCCATGAAATTTTTTCGGGGCGTTTCGAGCTTTTCGTTGTAAAAAAATACCCCTGTCACCCAGCTGACGCATTACTCTGCGGAATCAATTTTCTGCCCTTGCAGTGAGGTCGGGCTGATATCTTTGGATTTGCAGAACGGGCATTTTGCCTGCTTTTCCTCAAAATCGGCGCATTCTTTATCCGTCATATCCCGGCGTGGCCAGAGCGTCAAACCAAAGACTTTGTGGCACTTGTTGCAGGTAAAGGACGGAGACGTTTCCTCACTGCATTTTGGACAGCGGACGTTGCGCAGATCAAGAGTGCGAAGTGCTTCCGTATGTCCATTGTAACAGGTGAACACCTGCAGAGGACCCTGTTCATAATGAGTGCGAATGACACTACGGCGGCCATACCAGTAGCCAGCATAACTGAGTGACGCCAGCAGAACAAGCCCCATAACAACCAGCAACAGACGCTTTTTCAGCGGCAGACTGTCAAAAACAGCCAAGCTCGAACCGCTGGAAGAACTGCCCTTTATATATTTTTTCGGGCCGAGTTTCAGCGTGCCTGCCGAAACGGAAACGGTTTGATTCTGCTCACTGTCCGCAGCGGCACTGGAAATCGTCGTTGCGCGGCTGGTCTGCAAAGCGCTGACGCCCTGTATTTCTGTACTGGGTTTGCCGGCCAGCATAACGACCAGCTGATAGAAAATGATTTCCAAATCCCGCAAACGCGGGCGTGCATCATGACGACAGAGGGTCATCGCCTCGATGGTGATCGCCAGAGGAGGACAACTCTCCAGCGGATTCTCCTCCAAAAAATTCACCATATTTTCACTGACGCGGCTGCTTAATTCCCAGCTGCAGGGATGCCCCGCAAAAGGATTTTCCCTTCGTGCCAGCACATAGAGAATCAGCCCCAGGGAGTAGACATCACTACGAATCGTAAAGGCGGCATCGTCAATAAAGCTTTCCGGACAGGTATAGGCGGAATCTGGCCAGTAATAATAGCCGGCACTGTCAGGCTTGTTGAAGGGGATCATCGAGCCGAACTCGGTCAAATAATACTGCTCCTTGTAACAAAGGATGTTTTCCGGTTTGATGTCAAAATGCAGAACACCCTGTTTCTTGATGGCAATCAGAGCCCGTGTCACTGCCAGACCAATCCGGGCAATTTCAGGGGCTTCGAGTTTGCGTTTGCTCATCACTTCATAGAGATTCTCGGCTTTTCCGAGGTTCATCGCCATATAGGTATAGCCGTTCCAGCTGCCATAATCAAGGAGGGTGACCATCGATGGCGCAGTAATCAGCTTGTACTTCTCCGCAATAGCCTGAAACTCTTCCATGAATTCAGGGGAGCTGGTGAGAGATTTCCGCAACAGCTTGATCGTAATCGTCGTATTTGCTTTCAGATCCTGTGCCAGGAAAACCACAGCATGCCGCCCTGCCCCCAGCATCCGGGTCAGCGTGTACCTGCGGTTGATACAGGCCTGGGACTTGACCAGTTCCATCGCTTCGCTCATACGCCGCAGAGTCGACCCCTCGTCCTCGATGGCACGCAATAAAATGGACGGCTCGAACGGCATGGCCAGGCAGATATCTGCACCGGCAATACGGGAATTAACCGCATGCACACCGAAGCCCTCTTCCAGAACAATCATAATACGCACCAGCATTTCGCTGGAGGCAGCCCGCAGCAGTTTGGCATGCGGAATGGCCATTTTATGGTTCAGCACAATCAGAGCCGGCCCGTTAACGGCTCCCAGCAATTCCTGATCGCTGTATTGTTTATATCGGAATATACTGCTGTCCGGGTATTCTTTGCTGATCTGCTCCGCACAGGAACATTCGACATCCGCTTCTTTGATGACGAGTATTATCATGTCACGCTACACTTCT
>JAQVUB010000124.1 GCA_028699735.1 Lentisphaeria bacterium
TCCCGGATCATGCTGAAAGCACGTTGCGGACGGATCATCAATATCTCATCGGTGGTCGCCCTGCTGGGAAATGCCGGACAAAGCAATTACGCCGCTGCAAAAGCCGGCATCATCGGTTTCAGCAAGTCGCTGGCACGCGAGCTGGCTTCAAGAAATGTCACTGTCAATGTCATCGCCCCAGGCTTCATCGACACCGAAATGACCGCGGCTCTGCCGGAATCCGCACGAACAGAGCTGCAAACACGCATCCCGCTGGGACGCATCGGCAGTACCGATGACATCGCTGCAGCAGTGGAATTTCTGGCGTCGCCCGCAGCAGCCTATATCACCGGACAGGTGCTCTGCGTCGACGGCGGTATGACGATGGGATAACAGGGAACAGGGTGCAGGTTTAAAAAATAGCGTAAGCGTCCCGCTGGCGATGGTGATGGGGCGACTGGGTTAAAAAAAGTAGCGTAAGCGTCCCGCTGGCGATGGTGATGGGGCGACTGGGTTTCATTGTACTTGCGGCTCTATTGGTTTTCATGATTGCTGTTTGAGTAACATTACCATCGCAAGCGGGACGCTTACGCTACTTTTTAATCCTGCACCCTTTACCCATTTATGATCAACGGTTTATCCACTACCAGAAAGTGCATTTGCAATCTTTTGAAAAGCAATTAGATTATAAAAATTCCTTTGATATGGTTTATTTTTCATTATCCGTAAAGTATCGGGGATGCACGAGAATAGAGATCAGCAACAAACATCAGGAGAAATAAATGGCAAACAGCAACGTTGAAGAACGGGTCAAAAAGATTATTGTTGAGCAGCTGGGCGTCCGTGAGGATCAAGTACAGGCTCAGGCTCGTTTCATAGAAGACTTGGGGGCGGATTCGCTTGATACGGTGGAACTGGTCATGGAATTTGAAGAAGCCTTCGGCATCAAGATTCCAGATGATGTGGTAGAGAAGATGACGACCGTCGGTCAGGCGGTCAGTTATATCAACGAGAAGGTCGTTCCTGAATCCTGAATGCGTCGACACTGAAAAACAAGATCCGTTTCCCGGGAGGATAGTGCGTATATCCTTCAGGCCATGCGGAAAGGCCACGCTCCTGGGGGGTTGTGGCCTTTGTTTTTCCGGTGTTATATTATCGCTTGTTTGAGCATCTGTATCTGACCGCCAAAAACCCTTCGCGTGACTTTTGGCATAAAGAACCTTTAGGAGTTCCTCTATGAGTACCTGGCGACGTGTTGTTGTTACCGGGATGGGCGTTGTTTCACCGCTGGGCTGTTCGGTGCCGGAAGCCTGGACAAACTTGCTGTCCGGCATGTCCGGAGTGGGTCCACTGACTCGTTTTGATGCCAGTGAATACCGCAGCCGCATTGCCGGTGAAGTCAAGAACTTTGATATCACGCGGTATTTGGAAAGCAAGGAAGCCAACCGCCTTGATCTCTATTGCCATTATGCAGTGGCTTCCGCGCATGAAGCATTAACCCAGGCTGGATTGCTGGGTACGCACAAAATGGATTACAACCGGGCAGGAGTATTGGTTGCTTCCGGCATTGGCGGTATTGCCACTACCTGCATGCAGCAGGAAGTCCTGTCAGGACGCGGCCCCGGAAGAGTCTCCCCAATGACCATACCCATGTTGATTGCTGATATGGGAGCTGGTTTTCTGGCCATCAAACACGGCTTCAAAGGACCGAATTTCGGTTTGAACAGTGCCTGTGCCAGCGCTTTGCATGCGATTGGAGAAGCGGCTTGGATTATCCGGCGAAACGATGCCGACGTCATGCTCACTGGCGGCAGCGAGGCCGCCCTGATACCGCTGAGCATTGCCGCTTTTTCGTCGATGCGCGCTTTGAGCACGCGTAACGAAGATCCGACGCATGCCAGCCGTCCGTTTGATGCGAACCGGGATGGATTTGTCTTTGCCGAGGGCGCCGGGATCCTGGTTCTAGAAGAACTTGAGCATGCTCTGGCGCGTGGTGCTGTACCTTTGGCGGAGGTTGCCGGATATGGTGCCAGCTGCGATGCCTACCATGTAACGGCTCCTGCTTCGGACGGTTCCGGGGCGGCGGCGGCGATTCAGAATGCCTTGCGCACGGCCGGTATGAAGGCAGAGGACATTGACTACATCAATGCCCACGGAACGTCGACTCCGATCAATGATATGGTTGAGACTCGTGCCATCAAGCTGGCTTTAGGCAAGCATGCCTGGCATACGGCGATCAGCAGCAGCAAATCCCAGACAGGGCATATGCTGGGGGCGGCCGGGGGCTTTGAATCGGTTGTCTGCGTGGAAGCCATCCGCAACAACATCATTCCCGGCACGATGAACTACGAAACTCCAGATCCTGAATGTGACCTGGATTATGTTCCCAACGCCTGCCGAAAACAGGAAGTCCGGGCTGCTTTGAAGATCAATCTGGGCTTTGGCGGGCATAATGCGGCGGTGATTTACAAACGCTTTGAGCCTGGGAAGTAAGCAAGGTGTAATGCATCAGTGCAACTGGATAAAAAAAACTTTTTTAACAACGAAAAGCACAAACCGACCAAAAAAAATTTCATGGGAGCGGCTTTGACTGGGGGAATGGGTTGTTCATCCCATGAAATTTTTTTGGGTCTTTAGTGTTTTTTCGTTGTAAAAAATATCCTGTCACCCAGCTTTGCTGATGCCTTACAGCAAAGCAGGGTTCTTTTGGAAATCCGTCTATGAAAAGCAGCAAACGCCAGGAAGGTTCCTCCAGTACGACAAGGAAACTGGATCCCGCCGTTGCGGCCTCCTCCAGGAAAGGAGCCGGCAGCGGGGAATTGAGTACTCCACGTGGGGAAGATCGCGATTCTGACGATCCTCCTCCTCCAAAGCCTATGAGTCCGGAGCGCAAGCGCTTCCGGAATCTGCTGCACCGGTACTGGTTCATTCTTCTGTTATTCAGCATCACTTGGCTGGCGGGGGCTTTTTTTATTTGCAGCCGGCTTCAGTATCCCATTCAGCTGAGAATTCTCGAGCAATTTTCCAATTTTTCCCTGACGGCGGAGTTTCCCTTTTCTTTCCAGGATCCGGAGAAAAAGGAGGAAGCTCGTCGCATTGCGCTTGAACAGCTTCCCCCCGTTTTTGATTTAAAAGAGAGCAAAGCCGGACGCATTCGGGAGAGTTTCCGGCAGCGGATCGCGGCACTGCTGGCTCTGCCTGAGGGAGAGCTGCAGAATGAGCCACTGATGGAACTGCAGAAGATTTTCCGCAATGAAAATGCACTCAGCCTTTTTTTCCGCTGCCTTGATGAGGTTCTGGACAGCGGTCTTCTCGAACCCGGCTGGGACAACTCTTCTGCCTTGCAGTCACAGTACGGGGGAAACCAGGAAGTCATCATTTTTACCGATGAGCATCAGATCATCCGGGATTCTTCCAGCCTGTTGACCATCGAAGAAGCCTGGCACAAACTCGAAGAGGATTTCGGCAGCCGGATTGGCCGGCGCCGTCTGGATCTGGCGTTTTTCCGGGAACCTGAGCTGCTCGAGGCTACTCTGGAATATAATGAGGAGAAGAGCCGCAAACTGCAGGAAGATGCCCTGGCCAAGCTTGAGTTTTCCGGAGAACAGTTTCGTGCGGGCGACCTTCTGATTGAGCCGTCCCCCCGTGAAGCGGCCATTCTGGCGACCTATCTTGCTGCCGGTAAGCAACATCACCAGCCAGGGCGCAGTATGTTTGTGCTGGAATTTAAACGGGCAAACTTGATCCGGCTGGTTTTGCTGACATTTTTCATTGCCAGTTATGTCTTCTGCCTGACCAGAATCCGGATTTCGCCGGCGAACTTAGGGCAACGACTGGTGGTCAGTTCGGTTGCTTTGACTTTACACTTTTTTCTGACTTTTGCTGCTTTTTACCTCTACAGCATCTATGACTGGCCTTTTGCCTGGTTGCTCTGCCTGTTGCCTTTGTCGCTGATTCCGTCCCTGCTGGCAAATCTTCTTGGGGGGCGCATTGCCATCTGCACGGCCGTTGCCATCTCTGCGTTGGCCCCCCTGCAGCTTTCGACAGGAAACCTGCAATATCAGCTCTTTCATTATTCATTATTAGTGACGCTCGTTGGCGTCGCCTTTTTCCAATATGCCAAACAGCGCAGGGACTTTATCATGGGGGGCTTTGCAGTTGGCTTCGCCATCATGCTGTCACAGGTGTTTTTTGCTTTTGAGCAGAACACCATTTTCAACAGCTTCATCCTGATCCTGCCAAAGGTGCTCGTCTTTTCATACGCAAATGGATTTCTGGTAGCCTTGTTGTGTATGGCTTTGCTGCCCCTGTTTGAGTCCTGCTTTGGTCTGGTAACCTTGACGACCCTTCTCGAGCTCAATGATACCAATCATCCACTGTTACGCCGTCTGCAACAGGATGCACCGGGCACTTTTCAGCACAGCATGAATGTTGCCACGATTGCCGAGTCTGCTGCAAATTCGATCCAGGCCAATGCCTTGCTGACCCGGGTCATGGCTCTTTTTCACGATATTGGCAAACTGGAAAATCCCGGATATTTTGCCGAAAACATGCGGCAGGGTTCGAATCCGCATGATCACCTGGCGCCGGAAGAAAGCTGCCAGATCATCACGTCGCACGTCAGCGACGGGATGGCTTTGGCACAGCAATATCATCTGCGTCGGGCGATTCGTTCCGCCATTGAACAACATCACGGGAACAGCCTGTTGACTTACTTTTATGAAAAGGCTCGCGGTGCAGCAAAAGGAGGGAAGCAGGCCATTCCGGAAGAGAGTCAGTTCCGCTATCCGCATCCTCCGCCGCTGCAGAAGGAGATTGTTATTGTCAGTCTGGCCGATGCCTGTGAAGCTGCGGTGCGTTCCCTGGCCGGCAGCCCCCAGGATCACAGCCGTCTGTTGCAGAATGCCGCAGAGCTGTTGCAGCCCGGCTCCAGCGGCAGCGAGGATCAGGAACGGCGCTTGAAAGAGTTCCTGCTGCGTCTGGAAAAAGAGAAGGATGAAGGCCTGACTGCTGAAAATGTCGAACGCATGATCAACAAAATCATTGATGACAAGTGGAGTGACAACCAGTTCACCGAAGCCGATATCACCACCTCCGAACTGGAAGCGATCCGGCAGAGTTTTTTGCGAACCTTCATGGATATGTATCATTTTCGACCACAGTATCCGGGATCAGTCGAAGAGTCCGGGGGGCAACCATGAAGATCAGGTTGCAGCGCGGAGCTTCGGTAGCCCCATTGAAAAACCGGCCTTTGTTTAAACGCATCTTGCAGGAAGTTTTACAAGGCATGGGCTTTGCACTTGCGGAACCCGGAATTTTGCAGTTCATTTTGTTAAGTGAGAAGGAGATGACCGCACTGAATGCTCTCCATCTGGGGCATCAGGGGGTGACCGACGTGATCACCTACGATCTGCGCAATCCGGATTTGCAGTTTCCCGGAGAGGATGAACCCGTTCTGGCGGAAATTTATCTGTGCCCGGCAGTCGCCGTGAAGAATGCCGAGCTTTACGGGCAGTCTCCGTCGCGGGAACTGTTTCTGTATGCGGTGCATGGCCTTTTGCATCTGCAAGGTGAGGATGACTGCGATGACAACGCACGAGTCTCCATGCGGGCGGCAGAAAACCGGATCATGCAGGCGATGGAAGAACGCTTGCATAATGTGGATTTTTTTTAACCACGAAAAGCACCAAACGACACGAAAAAAAGTCATGGAAAAAACGACACATACAAACAGTCGCGGCACTTCCATAATGTTTTTTCGTGTTATTTCGTGTATTTCGTTGTTAAAAAAGAACTCCGGCACTTGTTCTTGAGTCAGCCGGATTGTATCAGTAAACAATAGCGAAGGGATGTATGAGTACGAGTCTGCCCCTGACTGCGGCATTAATTTCAAGTATCGGTTTTGCCTTTCTGGCTCTGGCCGCAGTAAAACTGGAAACTTTCAACAAAGCTAAATTACGTAAACTGCGTGAGAATTCCAAACGCCTGGCAGAGGAATTGGAGGAGGCTTTTCCGATCATCTCGCGCCTGCGTCTGGCCGCTCATCTGCTGGTACTGCTGATGTTGCTCGGTTCGACCCTCTGTTATCTTGGCTGGGCGGCTGATAAATCCCGTCTGCTGACAGCTGGAACGGGTGTCTTGCTGACTCTGCTCATCCTCCTTTTTTTGGAAATCACGATCGAGAAGCTTTCTCTGCCGGCGACTGCCCGGCTGCTGGTGTTTTTCCTGCCGCTTTTCAAATTGGCTACCTGGCTTTTTTCGCCGCTGGTTTTTCCATTGGACATCTGGATTCAGCGCATCCGTGAACAGGACGATGATCCTTTGAATCTAGGCAAAGTGACGGCCGAAGATGAGATCCTTTCACTGGTGGAAGACGATGAAGAGGAAGAGCCCGGCGCAGCCAGTTCTTCTGGTCTGGAGCTGGATGAGAAGCGGATGCTCAACGGGGTCATCAACCTCGATAAAACTTTCGTGCATGAGATCATGACCCCGCGCGTCGATATGGATGTGCTTCCAGAAACGGCCAGTATTGAGGAGATGAAGAAGACGATAGCAGAAACCGGGCACAGCCGTATTCCCATCTATCATCAGAGCATTGACAGCATCAGCGGCATCGTCTATGCCAAGGATCTGCTTGATGACGCCCGCGTTGAAAAAGCGGCGAATGTCCGTGCCATAGCACACAGCCCGGTCTTTATCCCGGAAAGCAAGAATGTCAGCGATCTGCTCGATGAATTCCGCCAGACTCGCAATCATCTGGCCATCGTTCTTGATGAATACGGCGGCACTGCTGGCGTGGTAACCATTGAAGACATTCTTGAGGAAATCGTTGGCGAAATCCGTGATGAATACGACCATGACGAGCCAAGCACCCCGGAAGTCCCCCATCTTGAAGAAGACGGATCCCTGATCAATGACGGACGAATGACCATCTGGGAAGTCAATCAGCTCCTCGATGTTGAAATTTCCGAAGAACAGGGCTTTGACACCCTCGGCGGATACATCATGGCCAGCCAGGGAAAAATCCCGAAAAAAGGCGAACACCTGATTACCGAACACCTGGAAATCGATATCATCGACGCTGACCGCCGAAAACTCATCCTGGTCAAAGTCCGTAAACGGGAAAATACGGGCAAGGATTCCCGTACTGAAGATTGAATACCGGAAAATCCACCGCATGTCCGACCGATC
>JAQVUB010000125.1 GCA_028699735.1 Lentisphaeria bacterium
TATCCCCGTTCCCGTATTTGTCCGTGTTTAGTCCGTGTCCCGTCCGTGTTTAGTCCGTGTCCAGTCTGTTTCCATTGCAAAAAAAATCTTTCAGGAAAAACAAGATTTTGAGGGATAGTAGCACGAAATTTTTTGTGATTTTCGTGCCTTTCGTTGTTTAAAATAGAACCGTTTTATGTCAGAAGCACCGGGCAAACTCGAGCAAAACGATGACAAGGGCAATGAAACAGGTCTGCCCGAAGTAACTCCTTTGCAACAAACTCCCGGGAACATCACGGAAGTTATCTCTGCGGAAGACAACACCAGCGAAATTCTGGCCATTCCGAAGCAAACCCTCGCCGAATTGGGCATCAAACTGGAAAACAGTGCTCCGGATTTCAGCAATATGGGTGAAATCGGTCGTGGGGGCACCGGCCTGGTTATGGGCGCCACCGATGCAGCGCTGGGGCGCCTGGTGGCAGTCAAGCTTCTTTTGCCGGAATATCGTTTCAGCCGGGAGCATATCGAACGCATTATCCGGGAGGCTCGAGCGACCGCCCAGCTGGAGCATCCCAACATCGTGCCGATGCATTCTCTGGGGCTCGATAAAAAATATGGCGTTTATTTCACGATGAAAAAACTGCAGGGGGACACCCTGCGAAATATTCTCCGGCAGTTGCGCGATGGGAACCCGGAATACATTCTCGAGTATCCCTGGACCAAACTGCTGGCGATCTTCTTGAAAGCCTGTCAGGGGATTTCCTACGCCCACAGCAAGGGGGTCATCCATCGCGATCTGAAACCGGAGAATATCCTGGTTGGGAAATATGGGGAGGTGACCATTATTGACTGGGGACTGGTTCGCAAGATGAAGCCGGTAAAAACCTCTGTCGATGTCAGCAATGACCGCGAATTTACCGTGGAAAAAAATGAAGGCAAAGAGGAAATCCGCTTTGCCGGTAAAGAGCATTCCAACCTGACCGTCGATGATTTCATCAACGGGACGCCCCGCTACATGGCTCCGGAGCAGGCCGTCGGCTGGAACTCAAAACTCGATCACCGTTGCGATATCTACTCGATGGGCGTCATCCTCTACGAAATCCTTACCTTCCACAATCCCTTCGAGAGCCTGAAAATTGAATCTGAAGTGCTCAATGCGGTCAGCAACGGAACCTATCTTCCACCACGGCAGACAAAACCCAACGGGAAAAGCATTTCACCGGAAATTGAAGCGATCTGTCTGAAAGCGATGGCTCTCGAACGCGAAAACCGCTATCAGAGCATCACCGACCTGATCCATGACATCTACAACCAGCAGAGCGAGCGGGAAGTGACGGCCTACAAGGCTCCCTGGTATGCCAGTTTGCTCAAATGGAGCAAGCGCAACCCTCTGAAAGTCGCGGTGTTGATCGGGGCTTTCATGGCGGTACTGGCCTCCGCTTTCTCGATTCTCCTGCTGGATCATTTCAGCTACCGGGAAAATATCCGCCAGATTCAGGAATTACGTGAACGCGGAAAAGGCTGCCTGCTGGAACTGGGCAAAATGCTGGATGACCGCACACTGCTGCTGCAAAACCTGCCTCTTTTCTCCTCGTTTGCCGGCTATGAAGTCACCGCTAATCTCAAGATCGAGGAAAAAGAAAGCGAGCTGATCAATATCTACGACCAGGCTTATTTACTGCTCAACGGACTGTCAAGCATCTCGCAACATCGCCCCCTGGTCAATGCCATCCGCGAAGAAATCATCATCGAGCGCCTGGAATTCGCCAGAAAATACCAGCGCATGGGCGAAATCAACCGCTGGCTCGGTATGGCACGCACGGAATTCGGTGCTAATTTCGAATACAGCAACGCGAAAATGAACGCATTCCTCAATGAAATCGACAAATTCCGCCGGGGGGATTGTCAGTTGCAGATTGTCAGTCAGCCCTTTGGTGCCGAAGTGGAAATTTTTCCGCTTATCCAGGACAGCCTCGATAATTGCCTGAAAGTTCAGTCTGAGCCGCTGAAAATGCCAATGCTTTCCCGCCAGGCCGGAAAATATCCGATGCCCAAAGGGAATTATCTGCTGAAATTTTTTCTGCCGGATCGTCCCGCTGTGCTCTATCCGCTGTATCTGCAACATGGCGAAACGCTTGATTTGGTTGTGCAGATTCCGAAAAGCATTCCCCCGGAAATGGTTTACGTACCCGGGGGGCGCTGCCTGCTCGGGGGCAAGGCCTCGCAGAGCACTCAGTTCCGATATGCCAATATTCCGGGATTTTTCATTTTGGATCGGGAAGTCACCTTTGCCGAATATCTTGAGTTCTGGCTGAGTATCGAGAGTGAATCCGAGCGCACACGCCATCTCAGCGAGGTACATCTTTCCGCCGGCAACAAGAATCCGGTACCGGCCTGGGCACCTGATGGAACGCTGATCGAAGGACTTTCCCCCGACCATCCGGTCGTCGGCATCAGTGCTGAAAGCGCTATGACCTATTGCCAGTGGCTCAGCTTGAAAAATGGGCATAACTGCCGTCTGCCCAGCGCCGATGAATGGGAAAAAGCCGCCCGTGGAGTCGATGGCCGACTCTTCCCCTGGGGGAATTTCTTCGACTCCGGAAAATCTTTCATTCGTGAGAATTTGCAGGCGGGCATGACCTATGGGCGTTGGGCGCCGCCCCGTCAGTTCCCCGGCGATATCTCCATCTATGGCGCCTTTGACATGGCCGGTAATGTCCGGGAATGGACCGGTACAGTCTTTACGGATGGCACGGGGTTCTATCAGATCAAGGGGAGCAGTTCGGTGGCCACCAAGCGTTATCTGCCCCTGGGCGGTGCGGATGACATGCCGCTAATGCCTTCCGATGTCGGCTTCCGCTATATTATCCCGTATGAATATGAAGCCGCAGTACAACCCGGAAATCCAGGCTTCTCCCCGCAACCCAATTTTTTTAACAGTGAAAAAACACAAAAAAACACGAACAAGGATGCGCAATGATGAAAGCGATTATGAAGACCCGTCCCGGTGAAGGGCTTGAGCTTTGCGATGTACCGGAACCCGAATTTGGTATCAATGATGTCCTGATCAAGATCGAAAAGACCTCGATCTGCGGCACCGATGTGCATATCTACAACTGGGATGAATGGTCACAGAAGACGATCAAACCTCCGATGATCATCGGACACGAATTTGTCGGACATGTCGCCGCCTTTGGTGCCAATGTCCATGACCTCCAAATCGGCGACCTGGTCAGTGGGGAAGGGCATATCGTTTGCGGGCGCTGCCGTAACTGCCTGGCCGGGCGGCGCCATCTCTGCCCGAAGACTCTGGGTGTGGGTGTCAACCGCAGCGGGGCTTTTGCCGAATACCTGTCCATTCCGGTGACCAATGTCTGGCATTGCAACCCGAGACTGAATCACGATGTGCTGTCCTGCTTCGATCCCCTCGGCAATGCTACCCATACTGCACTGAGCTTCCCGGTGCTTGGCGAGGACGTCCTGATCACCGGCGCCGGCCCGATTGGCATCATGGCAGCGGCAATCGCCCGCCATGCCGGCGCGCGCTATGTGGTCATCACGGATGTTTTGGAAAGCCGCCTTGAGCTGGCGCGTAAAATGGGGGTCACCCGGGCGGTCAATGTCAAAAAGCAGAGCCTGCAGGATGTGCAGGAGGAACTCGATATGAAGGAGGGTTTTGATGTCGGCCTGGAGATGTCTGGCAACCCAGCCGCCTTTAATTCCATGGTCGACAATATGTGCCACGGCGGCAAAATCGCCATGCTCGGAATTCAGCCGGCCAGCACCGCAGCCGATTGGCATAAAATCGTCTTCAATGGGCTGACGATCAAAGGAATCTACGGACGGGAAATGTACGAAACCTGGTACCTGATGACCAGCATGCTCGAATCCGGGCTGGATATCTCGCCAATTATCACCCATCGCTTCCACTACCTGGATTTCCAGAAGGGCTTTGACGCGATGCGCTCGGGCAATTCCGGCAAGGTCGTCCTGAACTGGGAAGTCTGATTTTTTAACAACGAAAAAACACGAAAAGGCACGAAAATTCTTTTTAGGTTGTAGCTTTGACGGATGGAGTTACGCGCGCATGTAGTCCAGCCTTTAGGCTGCTCCACGCTCCCCCGCAAAAACCTCAATCGGTACTCTTGCGCCACTTTTTTCAACCTGGAACCTGTCCATCAAAGTCAATCGTCCACGTCCATAAGGTCCATCGTCCCTTGTCTCTTGTCCATAATGCTTGGAGGAATATGATGTTTCAGCAATATTTGCATGACGAACTGGATAAGATCCGCGCGGCGGGTCTGTATAAGGAAGAGCGCATCCTGATTTCACCGCAGGGAACCCGGATCACCCTCGCCGATGGCCGGGAAGTCGTTAATCTCTGTGCAAACAACTATCTGGGTTATGCCGCCGACCCGCGCATCATCCGGGCCGCACAGGATTTCCTCGAGAAGTATGGCTTCGGGCTCAGTTCCGTGCGCTTTATTTGCGGCAGCCAGGATATTCATAAGGAACTCGAGGAGAAGGTCGCCGCCTTCCTGGGCACGGAAGATACCATCCTCTATTCCTCCTGTTTCGATGCCAACGGCGGACTCTTCGAAACGCTGCTGAGTGCCGAAGACGCGATCATCAGCGATGAACTGAATCATGCCAGCATTATCGACGGAATACGCCTGTGCAAAGCGTCAAGATTCCGCTACCGCAACTGCGATATGAACGACCTCGAGGAACAGCTGAAAGCCGCTGAAAAGGCGCGCTTCAAACTGATCGCCACTGATGGCGTCTTTTCCATGGACGGAGTCATCGCCCCGCTGCAGGAAATCTGCGATCTGGCTGAACGCTATGGCGCCCTGGTCATGGTTGATGACTCCCATGCAACCGGTTTCCTCGGGGAAAACGGGCGCGGTTCGATCGAATACCGACAAGTCATCGGACGGGTCGATATCGTTACCGGCACCTTTGGAAAAGCCCTTGGAGGAGCCGGCGGCGGCTTCACCTCCGGACGCCGTGAAATCATCAGCATGCTGCGTCAGCGCTCACGACCCTATCTGTTCAGCAATTCCCTGTCACCGGCCATCATCGGAGCCTCCCTCAAGGCACTGGAACTGGTGCAAAGCGATCCCGCCCCCCGAAAACACCTCGTTGCCCTGGCAGAACGCTTCCGCAAAGGCCTCAGCCAAGCCGGATTCTCCCTGCGCGGCGGCGGTCATCCGATCATCCCGGTCATGCTTGGGGATGCGGTAAAAGCCCAGCAGATGGCTCGCGATCTGCTGACCCTGGGATTCTACGCCATCGGCTTCTTCTATCCGGTTGTCCCGATGGGACAGGCACGCATCCGCACCCAGCTCTCAGCAGCGCACTCTTTCGAAGATATCGACCGGGCTGTCCAGGCCTTTCGTGAAGCCGCAAGCAAACAGTGACCGCCCGCCACAAGAGCCGGGTTTTGTTCCGTTTTTGAATCCGATTTTCATTTATCAGGCAAATCAAGGAGTGACAGGCATGAAGGTATTAGACTCATTTTCTCTGACCGGTAAAACCGCTTTGATAACGGGAGGGGCGGGACTTTTTGGCAGGCAGATTGTCGAGTCGCTGGCGGAAGCCGGTGCGGAAACCTTTATGGCTTCCCGCAATCTGGCCGAGCTGGAAAAAGTTGCCGGGGAGTTTCGTGATCGGGGTTTACGGGTAACTGCACTGGAACTCGACCTTGGCAATGAGAAAAGCATTGAGAAAACCATTGCTGAGATCGTCAACCGCAGCGGGCGCCTTGATATTCTCATCAATAATGCGGTAACCCGTAGCGCCTGCGCAAAGTGGAGTCTTTCCATGGATGATTTTGACCGCAGTCTGCGGGTCAATGCATCGGGTCTCTTCTGCATTACACGCCTGGCTGCAGAGGAGATGAAGAAAAGGCAGTCCGGTTCAATCGTCAATGTCGGAAGCTATATGGGTCTGCTGGGACCCAACCCCGTCAACTATGAGGGAACCGATATGTTTTCTCGCGATGCTTCCCCGATTTATTTCTACGAAAAAGGCGGTATGGTCAATTTTACCCGCTTCGCCGCCAGTGTGCTGGGGATTCATGGGATCCGGGTCAATTGTATCAATCCGGGTGGTTTTCTGCATCATCAACCCGAAGCGTTTATCCGGCAGTACAGTGCCAATACCATGCTGGGGCGCCTGGCCAACGATACCGATTTGAAAGGGGTGATCGTTTTTCTGGCATCAGATGCTTCCCTTTACTTGACCGGCTGCAATATTCCGGTGGATGGCGGATATACCGCTAAATAAGGGGGAACTTGTGAAATTTTCACGATTAATGTTGGGAACGGTCCAGTTCGGTATGGCCTATGGCATCAATAACCAGCTGGGGAAACCGGCACCGGAACGCATCGAAGCCATTTTGCGCACCGCAGCAGATGGCGGTGTCAATGTCCTTGATACCGCACGCAACTACGGCGACAGCGAAGAGCAAATCGCCGCAGCACTGCGAAAATGCGGGCTGCAAAAGCATTTCAAGATCATCACTAAAATTGCTGCTTTTCCGGCAGACCTGCCTTTGTCAGGACGCGAAGCATGGATCGAACAGTCGATCACCACCTCTCTGAAAGCGCTGCAGCGTGACCAGGTGGATGGATTGCTGTTTCATCATGAAAGCGCCCTGGAATGCATGCCGCTGCTGGAAAAACTCCGGGAACGCGGTTTGACACGATTGACCGGGATTTCTCTCGACAGCAATCAGGCTCGTGACATCGAACCGCTTGCTGCCACCCAGATACCAGGCAATATCCTGGACCGGCGTTTTGCGCAGTATGCACACCGCGCGGCAGAACACAAGGGCCTGATTTTTGTGAGAAGTGTCTATTTGCAGGGACTGCTGTTCAAACCGGAAAAACAACTGCACCCGGTTTTTCAAGAGACACTCCTTCCCGTGCGGCGCAAACTGGAAAACCTGGCAGGGGAAGCCGGCCTGAAACCCGCTGAATTATATTTCCGCTATCTGTTGAGCAACCCGGATTTCACCTGCATTCTAAGCGGTGTCGACAGCCCGGAACAGCTGCAGGAAAACCTGCGCATCGTTCAGGCAGGAGTGCTGCCCGCAGA
>JAQVUB010000126.1:0-3200 GCA_028699735.1 Lentisphaeria bacterium
TTGCTTGCCCTGGGCTGGTATGTCACGCCCCTTCGGGGTTAATTCGGGAACAATGTCCGTCCGTGTTCATACAGAAAATCTTTTTACAAAAACAAGAAATCTGAGGATAGTAGCACGAAAAAAAATCCTGGGACGGACGGTACATGAATAACAGTCAACGCTTCTTCCCAGAATTTTTTTCGTGTCTTTTCGTGTCTTTTCGTTGTTAAAAAATGGACTTGAAAATTTGCATTCAGGAACCATATTATGTAAATAACCAAAGATGGTGGCTGTAGCTCAGTTGGTCAGAGCGTCTGGTTGTGGCCCAGAAGGTCGCCGGTTCGAGACCGGTCAGTCACCCCATCTATTTTCTCTGCCCCAATCAGTTCTCTGACTGGGGCTTTTTTTTTCATTTGTCAGTTATCAGCTGAAAACTGACAACTGATGGCTGAAAAAGGTCATTTTCTTGCAAGCAGGTTTTATCCGGGGTATATTGTTATTTTTACATTCCAGAGGGCAGGATGCTTCCTGTTTGGGGATGAAATTTCGGTTCAGATCAGGGGTTTCATGAAATTATCTCAATTAGTTGGACAGCGTTTACGGGAAGCGCCACGAGACGCGCAGACCTCGAGTCATAAATTCCTGGTACGGGGCGGCTACTGCCGTTCTGTATCCACCGGCATCTATACCTTGCTGCCCCTGGGTTGCAGGATTGTGCACAAAATTGAGGCGATCATCCGCGAAGAGATGGATCGCATCGGGGGTCAGGAAGTGCTGATGCCGGTCGTGCTGCCGGCGGAACTGTGGCGTGAAAGTGGTCGTTATGACAAGGTCGGTGCGGAATTACTGCGCTTCAAAGATCGCAATGCGAAAGAGATGCTGCTGGCTATGACCCATGAGGAAGCGGTTGTCCATATTGCCCGCACTGAACTGCCCTCACACCGGCAGCTGCCGGTGATGCTGTATCAGATTCAAACCAAATACCGCGACGAAGCCCGCCCGCGTGCAGGCCTGATCCGGGTGCGTGAATTCACCATGAAGGACGCCTACAGCTTCCATACCTCCCAACAGTGCCTGGAAAATTTCTATCAGCAAGCGCATCTGGCCTATGAACGGATTTTCCGGCGGGTCGGCCTCAAACACTGTTTGTCCATCCTGTCGGATTCCGGTATGATCGGCGGCGCGGTTTCGCATGAATTCATGGCCATTGCCGACTGCGGCGAAGACACCTTGTTCAGTTCACCGGATGGCAGCTACCGGGCCAACCGGGAAGTCGCCACATCCCCGCTGAAATATATTCAGGAGCCTCCGCTGCCTCTGGAAAAAGTCGCCACCCCGGGCTGCAAAAGCATTGAAGATGTCGCCGGCTTCCTCGGCATGCAAAGCAGCCAGACCTGCAAAGCCGTCTTTTATAAGGATAACGAAGGGAAGCTGGTCTTTGTCAATATCCGCGGCGACCTCGAAGTCAACGAAGCAAAACTCAAGAAAACCCTGCAATGCCCGGAACTCACTTTTGCCGATGATGAACTCATCCGTGCTGCTGGAGCAGTGCCCGGCTTCGCATCCCTGTACAAGCTCTCTACTGCCGGCATGCGAGTCGTCGTCGATCACTCCGTGACCCAGTCGAGTAATCTGATCACTGGCGCCAATGAGACGGATTTCCACTTCCGCAATTTCAATTTCTGCCGCGATGTCGATACGCAGGCGAAAGTCATTGTCACCGATATTGCCACCGTGCGGGAAGGGGACCCCTGTCCGCTCACCGGGCAGCCTTTGCAAATACTCAAGGGCATCGAAGTGGGTAATATTTTTCAGCTGGGGACAAAATACTCCGATGCGATGAACTGCACGTATCTTGATCAGGATGGCAAAGCCAAATCGATGATCATGGGCTGCTACGGCATCGGCGTAGGACGAGCCATGGCGGCGGTCGTCGAACAATGCCATGATGAGTA
The DNA here is from genome assembly GCA_028699735.1 of Lentisphaeria bacterium. Lineage (GTDB taxonomy): Bacteria > Verrucomicrobiota > Lentisphaeria > Oligosphaerales > Oligosphaeraceae > JAQVUB01. The sequence continues at coordinate 1,935 of JAQVUB010000126.1, forward strand.
CGGCCCGGTCTGGCCACTGTCCATCGCACCATTCCAAGTACAGATTATCGGCCTCAATCACGCACAGCCTGATGTCCGCGAAGCCTGCGAAAACCTTTACCAGGATCTGCAACAGCGGAATCTGGAAGTGCTCTATGATGACCGTGGCGAAAAAGCGGGTTCGGCATTTGCGGATGCAGATTTGCTGGGAATCCCGTTGCGTGTCATTCTGTCACCAAAGACTCTGGCAGGCCAGCAGGCCGAATTCAAACGCCGTGACTGGGGCAAACGCTCGGAACTGCTTCCTCTGGATGGTCTGGCTGAAATGTTACAGCGTCAGGTTCAGGAGGAACTGCTTTCCTTCGCCTGATGTTTAGGAGAGGCTCCGATGCCGGTCTGTCATATCTACAATTCCATCGGAATGCGCCTGGTTCGCTTTTCCACAGAACATTATGCGCATTCCGGTCGCATCATGGTGGGGCGCTCTTCGCATTGCACGATTAGCTTGAAAATTTACGCCGAATCCTATATCAGCCGGGAGCATTTTCTGCTGGAAAAACGGATGGGGGCCTGGCATATTTCTGACCGCAGCCATATTGGAATTGTCAAGGATACGGTGAAAATCAAGGAAGCCCAACTGGAAATTGGCGATATCATCCGCTTTGGACAACTTTTTTTCTGCTACGGTGAAAAAACCGGGCCCAGTTCGTACGATATGGTCTGGGGTGCGGAAACGATCGATGCCGATGTGCGTGCCGTGCTCTGGCCCGGCGTCAATTCGATCGGGGCTTCGGCGGACAATTACATCACCATCCGCCAGGGCGAAGTCTCCCGGTTCCATGGTAAAATTACCGTACACAGCGACAACATCACTTTTGAAAACAGCAACCGGAATATCAAAACCTTCATCAACGGGGCTTTGATGGAATACCGGCCGGTTAACCTGACAACTGGAACCAGAATCATGCTCGCCGATATCCCGATCCGCCTGCAGAAAGTTACGCGCGTCAGTAGCGACCTGGGCTCCGGCAGCGGGCTGTCGGCTTCCGGCAACGCGCAGGCGGAATTGACCCTGGAAGCGGCGATTGCCATGCAGAAGAGCCTGCGACCCCGCATTCCCGTACTGGTACTTTGCCTGGTTCTGTTCAGCGTTGGCTTCCTGGCTTTTCTGATGATGATGCTCTACATCCTGTTCTATTGACAGGGGGCAGGGGGCAGGTTTAAAAAGTGGCGCAACCGGCCCGGTTGTGATTTCTGTTTTAAAAAGTGGCGCAACCGGCCCGGTTG
>JAQVUB010000126.1:3300-7059 GCA_028699735.1 Lentisphaeria bacterium
CGGCCCGGTTGTGATTTCTGTTTTAAAAAGTGGCGCAACCGGCCCGGTTGCGATTGTAATGCCCCAGTGTAGCTTGGGAATGCGCAAAATTCAAGGGTTTCCTCCCATGTCTTCATTACACCAATTTCTTCATCATGGCAATTACAGTGCCTTGCAGGCTCATCTGGTGGAAATGAATCCGGTTGATCTGGCTCGGGATCTTGAGCAGATGGAGCGTGGTGAGATGCTGATGGTCTTCCGTCTGATGCCGAAGGATCTTGCCGCTGCAGTCTTCACCTATCTGGACAGCAGTCTGCACCGGCATATTGTGGAAACGATCACTGCTCAGGAAGTCCGCGAGCTGATCGATGAAATGTTTATTGACGATGCGGTCGACTTGCTCGAGGAACTGCCCTCGAACATGGTGCGGGCAATCATCAACAATACCAGCCCCGAAACCCGAAGTCTGATCAACAGCTTTCTCAAATATCCGGAAAACAGCGCCGGCAGCCTGATGACCGTTGAATTCGTCGGGCTGTTTGAGACGATGACCTGCCAGCAAGCCTTGGCAATCATCCGTAAATCCGGTGTTGACAAAGAGACGATCTATACCTGTTACGCAACCGATCAAAGCCGGCATCTCACCGGAGCCGTATCCTTGCGCAGCATCCTGCTCAATGACAATGACTGCCTGATCTCCGAGATCATGCATGCCCCGGTCATCTGCGTGCATACCTCCGAAGACCAGGAAACCGTCGCACGGAAATTTCAGGAATATGATCTGCTGGCTATGCCGGTAGTGGATAAAGAGAACCGGATTGTCGGAATCATCACCATTGACGATATCGTCGACGTCATTGAAGCGGAAAATACCGAAGATATTGAAATCATGGCTGCTCTGCATCCCTCGGAGGATGAATATCTGAAAACAGGCGTTTGGCGTCTGTCACGCAACCGTATCGTCTGGCTGATGGTGATGATGATTTCTGCCACCTTCACCGGCACGATCATCGGGCATTTTGAGGAGATGTTGCGGGGGGCGGTCATGCTTGCGGTGTTTATTCCGATGCTGATGGATACCGGCGGCAATTGCGGAGCTCAGGCCTCCACGCTGATCATTCGTGGTATGGCGGTAGGTGATATTGATCTGAAAGACTGGTCTCTTGTTCTCTGGAAAGAGATTCGGGTTGGAGTGATTGTGGGAGTGGCGCTGAGTCTGCTGAATTTGATCCGCATCATGCTGTTCACCAAGGCCGGCTATCAGATCGATCTGGTCGTTACCCTGACCCTGTTCATCACCATCATCTTTGCTAAAACCATCGGTTGCTGCCTGCCCTTGTTTGCCAAACTCTGCAAATTCGACCCGGCATTGATGGCAAGCCCCCTGATCACCACCATCGTTGACGCCTTCTCTCTCATCGTCTATTTCACCGCCGCCAGCTGCATCCTCTAAAAGCGTTTTTTAACAACGAAAAAACACGAAAAGATACAAAAAAAATTCGGGTTGTTGCTTTGACGGATGAGCTGGCTTGGGGAAATGTGACTCTGCCCCCCTGCACCCTGCACCCTGCACCCTTTATACCATGCTGTATTTACTAGCCGTCTCCCTGATCTGGAGTTTTTCTTTTGTCATCATCAAAGGAAACCTCACCGCATTGGATGCCAACCTTGTCGCTTTCCTGCGACTACTCCTGGCATTCCTGGTCTTTCTGCCGTTTTTCCGGGCCGGTAAACTGACTCGAGGATTATTCTGGCGTCTTCTGGGGATTGGAGCGGTTCAATTCGGGCTGATGTATTCGACCTATACAGCTGCTTTTTCGTATTTGCCGGCCTATATGCTGGTCTTGCTGACCGCGACTACACCGCTTTATGTAGTCTTCTTTGATATGTTGCTGGCCCGGCGCAACACACCGCTGTTCTGGGGAGCCGCGCTCGCCGGCGTACTGGGCGCCTGGCTGTTGCAATACCAAGGCTCCCCTCTGGAATTCAACTGGAAGGGAGTCTTCCTGCTGCAGCTCTCCAATCTGGCCTTTGCCGCCGGTCAAATCTACTACCGCAAACTCGCCCTGTCTTCGCAACCGTGGGACAACCGCGCATTTTTCAGTGTTGTCTACCTGGGAGCTACCCTCTTTACACTTCTGGCCAGTCTCTGCACCGGCAGCTGGAGCGATCTGCCACAAATCACCATGAAACAGTGGGCACTGCTCGGGTACCTCGGTATTATCGCCTCCGGACTCTGCTTCTTCTTGTGGAATGTCGGCGGCACCAAAGTCAACGCAGGTACCTATGCTTTGCTCAACAACCTGAAAATCCCTCTGGGTGTCCTGATTTCCATTTGGTTCCTGGGGGAAACATGTGACTATCTCCTGCTGCTGATCACATTAGTGATTTTTATGATCTCAGCCTGGCTCTGCGAAAAAAGCGCCTGTGAATCTGTTTTTTTAACACCGAAATACACGAAATGACACGAAAAAAAAATCATGGAAGGGGCGTTGACTGCTTGCATTCGTGGTTCTATCCATGATTTTTTTCGTGTCAAATCGTGTTTTTTTGTTGTTAAAAAAAGTTTCAAAGACCTATTACCCTGTACAGAAAGTTTGATTTATGCCGGAATCTGAAGATGCCCGTATGATCTTTGCAGCCAGCGATAACTGTGCCGAACTCTGCTACGAGTCCGGTTTTTCTGCTCCGGATCCCTTCCTCTGGTTTGAATACGCCGGACAGAAGGTGGTGGTGGTATCACCCCTGGAATTCGCACGTGCGCAAAAGGAATGCCACAACGGGACTGAGGTGATCTGCACAGAAGATTTAAAGACTCGCTTTGGCCTGCGTGATGCACCGGCCTATTCCGCTTCAGAACATATTTGCGCAATTTCACGTTCCCTGGGCGTGCATCACTGGCTGGTGCCGGACAATTTTCCGCTCGGCCTGGCACAAAAACTAACAAAGCGCCGCATCCGCCTCAGCACCCTGAACCCTTTTTCTCCACAAAGACCCATCAAAACCGATGCGGAAATTGCGGCCATCCAGGAAGGCGTGCAACTGGCTGAAACCGGCCTGTATCGCGCGGAATACATTCTCCGGCAAAGCCGCATCGGCAAAGAAAACCTGCTCTTCTGGGAGAAAAAAATTCTCACTGCCGAAATCCTGCGTGGAGAAATCGATGCGGAAATCGCGCGTGCCGGGGGAATCGCCGTTGGAACCATATGCGCTCCTGGCAGACAGGGCGCAGACCCGCATCAGATTGGCTCCGGCGAAATTCATGCCCATGAACCGATCGTCCTGGATATCTTTCCACGCAGCAAGCGCAGCGGATACCACGGCGATCTGACCCGTACGCTGGTCAAAGGGAAGGCAAGCGACTCTGTATGGCGCGCCTTTGAAGCGGTTCAACAGGCTCAGAAGAATGCACTGAAAACGCTCAGACCGGGGATCAGCGGCAAGGATATTCATCAGGGCGTTGTTGATCTGTTCAAGGAAAGAGGCTTTGAAACGGTCACAGGCGGCGGCGTCACTCCGCGGGGCTTTTTCCACAGTACCGGCCATGGACTCGGGCTGGAAGTTCACGAGGCACCCTCCCTCAGCCCGCGAAACGAAGCCCCCTTGCAAACCGGTCACGTGGTAACCGTCGAACCCGGACTCTATTACCCGGAATGGGGCGGAATCCGTCTGGAAGATGTCGCGGCACTAACCAAGGATGCCTGCCGGAATCTGACCACAGCACCTATCTATCTTGAAATCTAAGGGGGACTTTTTTAACAACGAAATACACGAAATAGC
>JAQVUB010000127.1 GCA_028699735.1 Lentisphaeria bacterium
GTAGTTCAGGCTTCAGCCTGCCGTATGTACGTCTCGTATGTAGTTCAGGCTTCAGCCTGCCGTATGTACGTCTCGTATGTAGTTCAGGCCTCAGCTTGCTCTTTCTGCACCCAGTTCCCTGAATGCATATCACAACCGAGCCGGTTGCGCCACTTTTTAAACCTGCACCCTGCCGCCGACAATTCAGAAGTGGGAGTGTAAATGCACATCACAACCGGGCCGGTTGCGCCACTTTTTTTAAACCTGCACCCTGCCGCCGACAGTTCAGAAGTGGGAGTGTAAACGCACATCACAACCGGGCCGGTTGCGCCACTTTTTAAACCTGCCCCCTTACTTATTCAGCTTTGACAGTTTGGCGTTGGCTTCCTCTTTCGCTTTGGCCTCGGCATCGGCATCGACTTCGGCTGCAGGTTTAGGCTCTTCCGGTTTTACCGGGGCTGCGCCAAGTTCAGCAAGCTTTTGCATGTCAATGGCAGGCTTGGCGGGTTCAGCAGCTTCCGTTTTTGGGGCAACTGGAGTTGCTTCCGGTCGCCGCAGAGCATCCAGCACGGCTTTGCCGCGGGTCTGGGTCATTTCCCCTTCACCCTGCATCAGGTAGGCGGGAATTTCACCACCGGAATGCGCCCCGGCCGTATCGACGCTTTGAGACTGTGCCTGGCGTACGACATCCAAGAAGAATTCTTCCAAATCGCGGTTAGGGTTGTCAATACGAACCTGCCCGAGGTCTTTGACGCCATGAGCTGACAGCCACTGCCGCAATTCCTGCACTGCACTCTCGCTCAAACGCGGTGCCACCATCCGAGTCTTGTCCTCTTCACGCAAAATCTCCTTCAGGGCACCACTGGCACGGATTTTTCCGCCGTAGAGGACGACAACCTCATCGCAGACGTCCTGTACATCCGCCAACAGGTGACTGCAGAGTATAACGGTTTTGCCGCGTGACGCCAACAGTCGAATAACATCTTTGACTTCGCGGCAGCCGATTGGATCCAGACCGCTGGTCGGTTCATCGAGAATAATCAGATCCGGGTCATTGACCAGAGCTTGTGCCAGACCAATACGGCGCGCCATACCCTTGGAGAATTCGCCAACAGGGCGATCCACCGAATGCGACAAACCGACCATTTCAAGCAGCTGCACACCTCGTTCACGACGTTTCTCTTCGCTCAAACCAAACAAAGCACCGAAGAAATCCAGCGTTTCCATGGCGGTCAGATAGCGATACAGATAGGTTTCCTCAGGAAGGTATCCGATCCGGCTTTTCATATCGACATCGCGGGGTTCTTCGCCGAAGACTTTCAACATGCCCCGGCTCGGATAGAGCAGGCCGAGAATCATTTTTACGGTCGTGGATTTACCGGAGCCATTGGGTCCCAGCAGGCCGAAAACCTGTCCCTGGCGGATGGCAAAATCAATGCTGTTGACCGCACGAGCCTTGGGACGTCCCCAGAAATCTTTAAAAATCTTGGTCAGTCCGACGGCTTCCACCACGATGTTACTGTTCTCTGCTGCCATATGTTGTTCTCCGTTCGGATATAATGGAATACTGATGAACCTTGCCCGTCTTGTCGCAAAACGCTGTCGTTATTCCTGTTGCATGATTTCGCCGGAACGCACCAGACGGGCGCTGTTGAAGATCACCAGCAGAGAGCTGATGCTGTGCAATAGAGCAGCCCCGACCGGGGTGATATCCCCCAGAATCGCAAAATAAACACCAACAATGATAAAACCAAGTCCGATGGCCAGATTCTGATGCATCAGAACTTTGGTCTTGCGGGCCAGGCCGATAAAGAACGGAATCCGTCGCAAGTCATTGTTCATCAATGCGATCGATGCACTTTGAACGGCCACGTCACTACCGAAGGCACCCATGGCGATACCAATATCCCCGGCAGCCAGAGCCGGCGCATCGTTGACACCGTCACCCACGACTGCAACAATCAAACCGCTTTCCTTGACTTCGCGGACGACTGCCTCCTTCTGTTCCGGCAGGCAACCGGCATGCACTTCCTCGATACCCAGCTGTGCGGCAACCGCATCAGCCACCCGCTGGTTGTCACCAGTAACCATGCTGCAACGGTTCACGCCAAGCTCTTTCAATTGAGCAACCGCTTCCGCACTGACCGAACGGATGGCATCGCGCAGGCCAATCCAACCCAGGGCTTTGCCATCGCGGGCGACACAGACGATACTCATGCCCTGACTCTCGGAAGCCACCAACGTCTCCTGCAGAGCCTGCGTAGAAATCCCCAGTTCCTGCAACCAGGTCTCGCGACCGACCTGGCAGACATGACTGCCGATATCGGCTTTTACGCCTTTCCCAGCCACCTCTTCGTAATGGCCGGAATCCGTTGGCGTAACACCGGCCTCCAGGGCGAGTTTCCGCATGGCTTCGGCGGCAGGGTGGTTGCTGTGCAGTTCAACGCTGACGGCCACCTGCAGCAGATCCGCCAGTTCGACGCCTTCAACCGGCTGCAAACGGGCGACTTCCAGTTTCCCTTCAGTCAAAGTACCGGTCTTGTCAAAAATCACAGCCTTAATGCGTGAAACCAGTTCAATGTTGGAGACATCCTTGATCAGAATGCCCAGACGCGCCGCAGCGGAAACGGCGGCAATGACAGCGGAGGGATAGGCGATAACCAAAGCCGCCGGCACAGCCATGACCAGGACGGCAATCACCCGATCCATGCGCTCGGTGATAAACCAGGCCAAACCCGCAATCATCAGAATCACCGGCGTGTAATAGCCAATATACTGATCGAGCAGACGCATAATCGGCAGCTTGCTCTGTTGAGCATCCGCTATCAGGTTGCGGACTTTACCAAGGGTCGTATCCGTACCAATCCGGGTTACCTTGAAATCCACACGGCCGGTAAGGTTTTGGGTGCCGGCAAAAACTTCCGAGCCGACATTTTTGTCTGCAGGAAGAGATTCACCCGTTATGCTGGCCTGATTCACGGTACTGCTGCCAGTAAGAATCACACCATCGGCCGGAAAATTTTCACCAGGGCGCACGCGGCAGACATCCCCGGCCTGCAAATCTGTGAATGCGTCAATCTCCTCTTCTTTGCTGTCTTTGATGCGGCGAGCCGTACGTGGAGTCATCCGCACCACTGCTTCAATCGCTGCTTCCGCGCCTTTGGCTGTGCGTTTTTCTATGGTGATGGTAATCAGCATGAAAAAGGCCACTGCACCTGCCGTACGGTAATCGCGCTGGGCAAAGGCGGCAATCAAAGCCAAAGCCACCAACTCGTTCATGCGTACCTGACCCTTGAAGAGATTTTTGATCGCTTCCCAGAAGATCGGCACACAGAGCATGAAGGCCCCGACAAAGGCACTCAGATCGCGGGCAATTTCATCGACAGCACCCGCAAAAAACAGCTTGGCCAGATAGGAATTCAGGACAAGAATTCCCCCGAGCAGAGCGATTCCCAGCCGGGTTATATCAGAGCGAGTTGCTTTGGAGGTCGCTTTACGAGCTGTTACAGTGTGTAATTCTTTTTCTTCAGCCATTTCAGTCATCCTCAGAGGTCTAAATTCGGAGCCGGACAGACGCACAGAACGGACTCAGCAGCGCTTCACTGTTGAACCGGCGCCGGCTTGTCTTTTTCAGGAACAGGGCTCAACTGCAGACGCAATTCCTGATGCCCATCCGGACGGCGATGAACGATGTATTTATTGGAGACTTTTCCCAGCACTTCGCGCAGGGCATCGGTATACAGTGCAGTGAGCATGGTTGCGGGATTGAGATTGTATTCTGTGAGCACCGTTTCAAAATAGGAACTGTCCGCCTTGACGCTTTCAACCACCCTGGACTGATAACTCTTCGCTTCATTGATGATCTGGTATTTGCGGCCTTCAGCAGCCAGTATGACCCGGTCACGGTAGGTACGCGCTTCGAGAATTTCCGAGCGTCCTTTTTCCGAGCTGGAATTGACCTCTGCGAAAGCATCGGCTGTTGCGAAAGGCGGCTGCAGCTCGAGCATATTCACGGATTGCACTTGCACACCAATGCCGACCTCTTCGAGCAGACTGGTCAGGCGCCGCTGCACATTGTCTTTGATGTTTTCGATGGTGCCGTCGTTCAGGGTACGGGTGGTGGCCAACAGGTCTTCAACCGTCCAGGTAGCGGTTTCCTGAATGACTGCATTGGCCAGCAGGCTGCGGATGATCGCATCTGCACCGCGTGCGGGCCGTTTTTTACCCTGCTCAGGGTCCGCATCACTGTCATCATAAAAATCCAGATAATAGCGGCTGGCGTCAACAACCCGATAAACGACATCCCATTTTGAATGCATGATATTGGTATCACCAGTGAGCACATAGCCATCTGTACCGGGTTTGAGGGATGCTGGCCCTTCGCTTTGCGGCGACTGCCCAGTTTGGGGATTTACCCAGGGCAGAAAAAAATTGCCGGTGGCGACCGTGACGGATTTCTGCGCCGGGATGACCTTGACCCAGTCAATCGGATACGGCCAAGCCCAGTACCAGCGCCCGCTGGTCAGTATCGAGGTTTCCCCCTGTCCAGGTTCGAGCACACGGCTCTGCAGGGCGCCAAAGCGAAACAGCATCGCCTCATTCTGCTCGTCAACACGAAACATGCCGCTGAACAGCATGTAGATAAAAACGAAAATAATCAGGATCCGCAGACAGAAAAAGAGGACGCGCAGCATCTGCACCAGTGCGTGCATGCCGGCATCCCCATTCTCCAGCTCATTCGGACCTGGCTTTTTGATTTGCTCTTCTGACATCTCATATCCTCCCGTCCGAAAATTATTGTGCAGCAGCGGAACCCTTCAACTCGGTGGCGCCGGCTTTGAACAGCGTAAACGGGGGCGTCTCCGTGTCTAGAATCAGGGTGTCATTCTCACCCAGGCTGATCTTCAATGCCTCAAGACTGCGTAAAAATTTGGCCAGTTCGGGGTTTTTGCTGAAAACCGCGTAGTAGCGTGCGGCAGCTTCATCGCCCTGGCCGCGAATGCGCTTGGCCTCCGCCTCGGCTTCTGCCAGAATGGCATTGGCTTTACGGTCAGCTTCCGAACGAATTTTCTGCGCCTCGCTTTTCCCCTCAGCGAGATATTTTTCCGACTTGCTGGCACGCTCGGCCTTCATGCGGTCAAACACTTTGCTCGAGACCGCTTCCGGGAAGCCGAGCTGGCGAAAGCCGACCTTGGTCACTTCAATGCCGTATTGCTCCATCGCGGTTTTCTTGATGCGGGACAGCATTTCGTTCTCGATTTCCTTCATTTTTGATTCGCTGGAATTGATATTAACCAGCTCAGAGAAATTATGTTGCGGAATGACTTCCGCACGGCTGTTGCGGATGACTGCTTCCAGGTTGGCTTCCGCCTCGGCGGTTGATTTCATGCGTCGCAAAAAGAGACCAGGATCGCCGACGCGCCAGAGGACGTAAGTGGACACAACGATCTGGTACTGATCCTTGGTGGTGATCTGTTCGTGTTTGCCTTTGCTCAGTTCATAGCATTGCAGGCGTTTGTCATGGCGCCAGACCTGATCGATAAACGGCCAGCGAAAATGCAGGCCGGGCGAATACTCGACGACTTTTCCGGCAGCATCCACTTTTGGTTTGCCGAAGGTCTTTAACACCGCATACTCAGTTTCCTTCACCTGAAACGTCACCATGGCAACAATAAAAATCGCCACTACCAGAAGGGCCAGCGTCACCACCGGCCAGTGTGTGAATCCCTTTTTGTTGATCGTGTCGCTCATTCTCGTCTTCTCCTTCGTGAATTATGGAAATCAAATCATTGAAAAGCTGCAACACAGCAGGACTTACGGATTCTGGAAATTCCCCAGATTCAAGTCCAGCAGGCTGGATTTGAGTTTCTTTTCCAGGTTAAGAATCAGGACTTCCTGGCTCATACCTCCGGAAAGTATATATTTTCGAGTATGCCGTCCCTCATTGAGCAGGACATCAAGATAGGTGCTCAGGACATACAGCTGGGGAGCAGCCTCATACCCTTTCAACTGGCTGAGAAAACGTTCGCCTTCGGCTTCGGCAACCCGGTTGCGCTCCAGTTTATAGGCCTCCGCAGAATCGGTCAATGTAATAGCAAGACTTTCTGTTTGCGGCTCCAAAGTCGATGCATAAGTCTGCGCTTGTAAAATCTCCGCAAACTGCATTTCACGGGAAGCGACGACATTGTCGAAGGAGGCTCCCACTCCAGCTGGCGGATGCAGACCAGCCAGACTGACAAAGACGACCTCGATGCCCAGATTTGCAGCATCGCTGGCCTGTTGTATTTGCCGGTTGAGCAGGGCACCGGCCTCATGACGTTTATCACCGAGAATACCGGCAAAATTAGCTCCGGCCAGATAACGGATCAATTCCCGCGTGGCGATGTTTTCCAGGGTTTTTACCGCATTTTCATGACGATAGGCATAGTCATAAAGATTACGGACTTTGAAATAGAGCGGGATGTGCGCGGAAATCACCCCCATGCTCAAGAGTTGCTCGCTTTTACGGTCGCGGGTGGTTTCTCCTGCGGCATCAGCATCGTCATCGGCGACAATGAAGTTGGATTCCTCTCCATGCTGTTTTTTGATATCCCAGAGAATAATTTGTTCGTTATAACTATCTTCTTTGCTATGATCTTCCCCATTAAATTCGTGGTGTCCCCCGATGGTGATTTCCTGGACATGTTCGACGGGGAAGGTATAGATTCGTTCAAAGGGGGATGGCCATTTGAAATACAGTCCTGGAGAAAGGGGTTCCTGCGCCGTAACCTTGCCAAAAAATTCACGGATTCCGTTGTATTCGATTTCGACTACGACGAGACAGGTCTGCAACCAGAAGGCCAGCAGCATCACCACAAACAACGGCACCACGGTGCGTTCAATAAAACGGTAGAACCAGGCTTCGGATACTTGAAAGCCGAACTGATAATCCAGTGAGGCTGCGACATTGCGAGCGACTCCGCCGGGTTCGGTGAAAAGTGCCAGGAAACGGCTTTCCGGCAGGGGGCGTTCCGCTTCTCCGGGCATGCGTGGCCGGTAGAATTCAACGACAAAACTGAGGAGCAGTTCCGCTGCCAGAA
>JAQVUB010000128.1 GCA_028699735.1 Lentisphaeria bacterium
TTACCATGTGCCATTCCAAAACAAAAGATCTGCCGAAAGTGACCTCGCGCGCCGATGTGCTCATCGCGGCGGTGGGCAGGGCCCGGATGATCACCGCGGACATGGTGAAAGACGGCGCGGTGGTGATCGATGTCGGCATGAACCGTCTGGATAACGGCAAACTGGTAGGGGATGTCGCTTTCGACGAAGTGGCTGTCAAAGCGTCCCACATCACGCCCGTTCCCGGCGGCGTAGGCCCGATGACGATCGCCATGCTGATGAAAAACACCCTGGATGCGGCAAAAATGACCGTGTAAAATTATGACGGGTTCTTGCCATAAACCAACGATATCCAGATGCAGCTGTGACGCAAAAACGTTACGATAAGGCCGACCCACCGGGAGAAGAAAACAAAATGTCGATACCGCAAAAAATCTTGATCAGCTTATCAGGGAATCCTTTTATGCAAAATGTACTGGAAAAGATTGTGCAGGGTTCACAAAATCTAATGGGTATCGGTTCAGGCACCGATGTTGTATCCAGCGGAGAGCAGGTTGTATTTCGGGTTCTGAAGCAAAGGCTTAATCCTCCCTATTGCATCTTTGATGTTGGTTCAAATAAGGGTCAATTCCTTAAGCTCATTCTTGATCATATTGCCGGTGATGATTTTTCCGTTCACTGCTTCGAGCCGGGAAGGGAAACCTTCAAAATTCTCGAATCGTCTTTTAAAACGGATAAGCGAATTCAGCTGAATAATATTGCCATAGGCAAAGAAATAAGCGAGGCAAAATTATATTCCAATAGCGCCGGTTCCGAACTTGCTTCTCTGACCAGGAGGCGGCTTGATCATTTCGGGATTGATTTTAATGAATCAGAGGTGATAAAAATAAATACCATTGATCACTACTGCGCAGACAAAGCCATCCATCATGTTCATCTGTTGAAGTTGGATATTGAAGGGCATGAAATGGATGCGCTCACCGGTGCAAAAGGAATGTTTGATGCAAAATCAATTGATGTTGTGGCTTTTGAATTTGGGGGTTGTGATATAGATACACGAACATTTTTTCAGGACTTTTGGTATTTCTTTCGCGAAATCAATTTTAATATTTTCAGGATAACGCCTTCCGGATACTTGCATCCGGTTGAATCCTACAAGGAGATTCATGAACAATTCAGGCCTACCAACTTCATTGCGATATCCAATAATCAACGTGAGCAGGCGACAGCCAACTCATCCGTTGGATGAGAGACGGGTAGCCTCTCCAGAGAACGAAGACTGATGGCGGATTTAAAGAAAACCATGAAAATTGCCCTGTTTGGAACATGCAGGATCGGGAGCTTTCGACGGCATTTTGACTGCACCGATTTCGATGAAGCTATTTCCTATGTCCATTCCACAAAAGAAATTATTCAGTTAATAAAATACATCACAAAACAGATTGAGATTCCGGACACGTTAAATCAGTTTTGCTTTCGCGCAGGAATTCTCAAACGGCAGCCTGTGGTTTATACCGACCGGTTTTTATCGCAATTTCATGAGGCGGATTTGTTTGTGATAGAGATCTGTGCCATGAAAAAATATATGTATCAGGGATATTACCTGCACCACCTGGCTGTGGACAAGCGGCTTCACTATTACAAAGATACCCCTCAGCGGATCGTGGACGGCACAACGGTGCAGCATCAGGCGAGAGAAGAGATAGAAAAAGATCTTTCTGAAATTATGGAACTGGTGCACCCCAGAAAAATTCTTCTGGTTTCCCATATAAATGCCACGATCGATGTGCCTCGTTCCAGGCTCCAAATCGCTTATGACAGGGTTGCGGGAATGACACGCCGGGCACTTTCCCGCGTTCTGCCTGTCAAACAGCAGGATGAGATGCAGCCTCAGGTTGCCGCCATCGGAAAACGGATCGAACTGATTTCGCTTCTTCGCACAATAGCACAAGAAAAAGGCATCGCCTTTTTTGATCCAACCGTTGTGCTGGCCGAATATCCTCAAAAGGAAATTCTTGAATCCGAATCGCCCGGCCTGCCGCCCGGGCACTACACCCTTTTGGGGGAGAAGGCGATGGGGCTTTTGTATGCCGACGAGATCAAAAGGATCATGGAATGACGGTGAAAGACGATATGGGTACGATGACAGCGTCAGGCATTAAAACATATCCAGCGGTTGATTGCAGGTCTGCCGTCAGGTTCCCGGCGGTCGCTTTATTATGTCCGATAAAAAGGCCTCCATCCTATGCCCTTTAATTCCTATCTTTTCATTTTTATATTTATGCCGATAGCAGCGGCGGGGTTTTTCCTGCTCGGTCGCAGCGGGCGGTATCCCTGGGCTGTTGCCTGGCTGGTCGGCGCCTCCCTTGTTTTTTATGGCTGGTGGAATCCGCTGTTTCTCCTGGTGATGGCCGGCTCGATCCTGTTTAACTATTACTGGGGCATGGCCGTTAGCCGGGGATCCAGAAGCCTTTTGGCCATCGGCATCGCCGCCAATCTCGGGCTGCTGGGTTATTTCAAATATGCTGATTTTTTCGTGGACAACCTGTCGGTGGTGACGGGCATGACGATAAACCTGCCCGAGGTCGCGTTGCCACTGGCGATTTCATTTTATACATTTCAACAGATCTCCTACCTGGTTGACGCCTATCGGGGAAAAGTACGGGAGCATCATTTTTTGAACTACTGCCTGTTTGTAACTTTTTTCCCCCGGCTGATTCAGGGTCCCATCGTTTACCACCAGGAGATCATGCCCCAGTTTGATCAAAAAGAGATATTCCGCTTCAATCCGCGGATGGTGGCGGCAGGCGTTACCATTTTCTTTTTCGGCCTGTTTAAAAAAGTGATCCTTGCGGACGGACTTGCCTTGTATGCAACGCCGGTGTTTGAAGCTGCCAGACAGGGCTATGTGCTTTCATTCCTGGAGGCCTGGGAGGGCGCTCTGGCCTATACGCTTCAGATTTATTTTGATTTTTCCGGTTACTCCGACATGGCCATCGGCCTGGCGTATCTGTTCGGCATCCGCATCCCCCTGAACTTCAATTCACCCTACAAGTCAGTCAACATCATTGATTTCTGGAGACGCTGGCATATTTCATTGTCCCGTTTCTTAAAAGACTACCTCTATATTCCTCTGGGCGGCAACCGCCAGGGCGAAGTCAGGCGTTTTGTGAATTTGATGATCACCATGTTGCTGGGCGGGCTTTGGCATGGCGCGGCATGGACTTTTGTTCTCTGGGGCGGAATGCATGGCGTTCTTCTGGTTGTCAACCATTCATGGGTCAAACTCAAACAACGTCTCGGATATGAGGGAAGAGGAGGACGGGCAGGCCGCCTGTTGGCGGGCGCCGCTACCTTTCTTGCCGTTACGGTGGCCTGGGTCTTTTTCAGGGCCGAAAGCGCGTCCACCGCGTTTCGCGTTGTCGGTGCCATGGCCGGAGCCAACGGCTTTGCCCTGCCCGAAAAGTATCTGCAAAAATTCGGTTTGCCGGCCCTGCAGTTGGAACAGTGGGGCGTTGATTTTCACGTGATGCGTTATTTCGAGGGCAGTAACGAAGTCGTTCATATTATCCTTGCTCTGCTGATGGTCTGGCTGGCGCCCAATGTCCAGCAGATGATGGATCGTTGTACCCCTTATTTGAATATTATGGCGAAGGGCAAGAAACTGCCGGCGGCACCGGCCTGGCTGACATGGCGCCCCTCTTACCTCTGGGCGATTGCGCTGGTTGTATGCGCGCTGGTCTCGTTGCTTTCCATGAGCCGGGCAAGTGAATTTATCTATTTTCAATTTTAGACGATGAAAACATTAAACGATAAAAGATATCTTATTTTTTCAGGTACGGTCATCGGGGTGTTGCTGTTGTTTGTTGCGGCATTCAATTATGTGATGGACCCTTACAATCTGCTGGGCAACAACTGGACAGGTGTTTACTTCTGGAACGAGCGTCAGGTGAAGGATGCCATATTGACTTATCCTCATGAAGGCGTTCTTCTCGGGTCCAGCAAAACCGGATACGTCAATCCCGATGATCTTTCCTGCTATCGCTTCTATAACGCCTCCATGCGGGGAATGGTCCCGGAAGAAATGTATTATTATTTAAAGAAATACCTCCGCCGCGAAAAATTGACGCTGATCGGCTTTGATTTCTATATGTTCAATGAACGGGAGTTTCCGCTGATCAGAATAAAAAGCTGGGATGATCTGCGTTATGAGAAGACGGAATATATTCTGGGCGGGGAAACCGTCAAAGCGTCCTGGAAGACCCTGCAGAAGTGGCGCAAAAAAGAAAAGATGCACGCAATGAGAAAGAACGGACAATTCGACTATCCGGGTGCGTCCCAGGCGCCGGCCCGGGCCGGGCAGGAGCAACAATACGAGAAGCAATATCAGGATATTATCAGAGGCCTGGTGCAACACCATTACCATAAATTTGCTTTTTCGCAAACCCGGATGGAATACGTGAGGAAAATAAAAACTCTTATGGAAGAAAGAGGCGAGCCCTATGCCATATTCATCAATCCTTTGAATCATGACGTGCTGGCCGCCCTGCAAGGCAACGAGGCTTATCGGCTGTTCCTGAGCTGGCGGAAGGAAATGAAGTCCATTTTCCCGGATATTTATGATTATTCACTGAGCCGTTATTCGGCAAGAGAAGGGTATTTCCGGGAAGATCCCTATCATTATATGAATGCCACAGGCATAGCATTTTTAAATGAAATGATCGGCGATTTTTGCCCGCGCGAGTCACAGCCGTAAAAGCTTTTTTTTGAACCGGTAAATCAGATTGGAATCCGAAGGCTCTTTTCTGATGGTTATTTTGACGGGGCGACCAGGTCTCTCGCCCGCGCTTTGTCTGTCTTTTTCAATATAGTCGGCGATCAGAGCAAACAGGTTGTATCTGTCCAAAACCTTTTCCCGGGATTCCCATATACGGCTTTGTGATGATTCGTATTTATTTTGTTCAATACAGGCTTCAATGACGGCGATGGCTTTTAACGGGTTATGGATATCAACAGGGGAGAAGGAATCAGGCGAGAAATAGTCGGCAATATTGGGACAGCCGTGATAAATGGGATAGCATCCGGCCAGAAAGGCGTCGGCCAGCTTTTCCGTCCAGTAGTGATTGACCTCGCTGTTTTCAATAGCCACGTGGTACCGGTAATCAGCCAGCGCATCCCACTTGTCTTCGATTTCGTTCAGGCCTCTCCCGAACAAGTCGATCTTATCGCCGAAGTGAGTCTTCAGCCGCTTGGCAAACTCAAACCTCTTGCGATGTCCGTCGGTCATGATCTTGGATGACGTGACGACCGACAGCAACTTTGTTTTGGGAATGGATGTCATCCTTTTGAGTTCATCATAATCCTTGGTAAATTCGATATTGATGTGATTTCTCTGCCTTCTGCCCACGTGCCATGGCAGGCCCGACTGCTGAAAGACCGGATGGGGGTGATCGATGTTGATATCACTCGAAATGACCGCGGCAAATTGATGCAGAAATTCCTTTTTATAGGTTTTAATCGTGGGCGGTTCGCCGGCGATAAAGACCGTGTTGGCCTTCGGACAAAAAGCCGTCTCTTTTTTGGAACCCGGACTCTCGAGTACAAACCAGTAATCACAATGAGCGGCGTCCGTATTGCAGAAAAAACGGCAATTCCCCCAGACACTGTTTTGTCCGGGCGTTTGGCGAACGATCGGCCATGGCGGATGAGAAAGTTTTACCGTGATCATTTGGGCTTTTCCGCTTTTATGTTCAGGCTCAGTCCCATGCCGTAGGGTTCAAAACCTGCGCAGTTGCTCGAATCCATGATATCCTCGCCGGCAAAATGCGGCCGGAGCGGATACTCCTCGATATTATTAAAACCCGCGGCCTCCAGCTTCCGCCTCAGATAATCAGGCCAGAAGAAAAGCTTATGGTAGTTGTACTTATGATCCTGGCCGCCGCCGATGACGCCCTGTAGCAGATCCAGCTCAGCATCCGACCAACGTCCTTTTTTGGCAGCGATCAGACATTTTTCAATGTCCGGGACGGATATGCGCAGCACCCCTCCCTTTTTCAAAACATAATAAAACTGTTTCAGGTAGAGCAGAAGAAAGCGGGCCGGCAGATGCTCCATCGTATGACAGATATATATTTCCGAAACAGAGTTTTCCGGGAAGAAATCATAAAGCCTGTTGAGCCGGCAGCGGAAGTCAACGGCCGGTGTGAACACAGCATCAATGTTGATAAACCCTTCAAGTCTGATGGGGCCGCACCCCAGGTGAAGCCTGTCGGTTTTTTGAAGCAAACTTTTAGCTTTCAGACTTTTCATCGGATGCAGATTGACGATCGCTTTTTTCGGCTTTAACTGGTTGGTGGCCGCCCGGTCGAAAAAACGAAGCAATCGGTACCCGCTTCCAAACAGTTTCCAGATAACATCAGGATATTTCAAATGGACACCTCATTTCTTTGTGGAATCCTGGCGCGTTCTCCGGGTCAGGGGCAGGACGATTTCCTGATGAACGCTTTCATTGGTGATACCGAATAATTTTGTAAAATCAATTTGATACCCTTTTTGCCACAGGGCAAGCAGTTCGTCCGGATGCGTGCCGCCCGCAAGGTTGCTGCGCTCCGTCTGAACGCGGTTGCATGGAATATTCACGATTCTCGATTTATTGTAGCCAACGCCGAAGCGCTTTTCAAATAATGGCCTGAAGATCTGCAGTGCGTCTTCGAACGAATTGGGCGCGGCAAATGAAGTGAGCGCCGCCATGGCCGCCGCCTCCCGCCTTGCAAAGAAATGACCGTCCACGGATAGGGGATAACTCCAGTCCAATTCACCTTTATCCCACTGCCAGATGATTTTATCGCTGTCTCCGGATGGATGTTCCAGAAAGTGCGGCAGGGACTGAGGGGCCTGGAGAACATAGCATCGGGTCAGATTTTGTCCCATGCGCAGGCTGGGAACAAATTCATCGAGATCGAATTTTAAAACATCCCGAAGGTCAACCGGTTCTGTGAACAGGATATCATCGACGAGGAAAAACAACACGTCGCAGGTCAGACGAAAAAG
>JAQVUB010000129.1 GCA_028699735.1 Lentisphaeria bacterium
AGAATCAATGCCTGCAATGCATCCCCGGAAGCCAATACCGCGACCTCGGAAATAAAATCAGCATATTTGAGCAGTTTCTGCTCCACTTCCTCGGGATTGATGTTTTTTCCGCTGGGCAGAACGATGATCTCTTTACGGCGCCCGGTAATAAAGATATAGCCATCTTCATCGACATGGCCCAGATCACCAGTATAAAACCAGCCATCTCGCAAAACTGCGGCGGTTTCTTCCGGACGCTCAAAATATCCCTTCATTACATTTTTCCCGCGTACCGCAATTTCTCCATCGACACAGCGTACCTCATTGCAGGGAATGATCTGCCCGGCGGCACCTTTGCGTCCTCCCCCTGGGTGGGTAAAGGACACCATAGGAGCGGTTTCAGTAAGCCCATATCCCAGCAGGATTTCAAAACCCAGCGTTCGGAAGTCTTTGATGACAGCGGGATCCAAGGCGGCTCCGCCACAGGGCATATAACGGATGGCACCGCCAAAACGCCGTTGGACCGCGCCGAATACCAGACGAGAGAAAGCCAGGCTATTGACCCGTGCGCAGAGGAAAAACAGCATGGACGCCACTTTGTTCTGGCGGATTTTGCTCATCAGTCCATCCCGCAGCAAGATAAAAAGCCGGGGCACACCGACGAACAAGGTAACTTTATGGTCAGCGAGGGTACTGAGAATATCGGCGGCGACCAGGGATGGCGCAAAAACGATGGTTGCTCCGATGGTCAGAGGCATCACCATGGTTCCCTGCAAGGGCAGCACATGATGCAGTGGCAAAAGCACCATCACCCGGTCATCAGAACAATAGATGGGTACCTCCGCAGAAACAGAATGCAGATTCGCCCAAATATTTTCGAAAGTCAGCATAACCCCTTTGGGGCTGCCGGTGGTACCCGATGTATAGACAATGACTGCCACATCCGAAGCAGCGGGTTCAGCAATCGATTCGGCCGCAGGGGCTTCTTCGGGAAACTGCATCTTCTCAAAAACCAAAATCTGCGTCTGAACTCCGGCCTGTGCCAAAGCGCTTTGAGACTTCTCGAAATTCGCCTCTGAACAAAAGAGCGTGGCAGGACGACAGTCTTTCAGAATATAAGCAATTTCCTCCGGAGTCGAGGCCGCATCGACAGGTACGGGAATCGCTTTTGACCTCCAGCACCCGTAAAACGCATAAACCCATTCCAGACGATTTTCGGAAATAATCACACAGCGCTCGCCGGCCTGAGCCGTACTGGCTTGACCAAACTGTGTGGCTTTTCGCAGCAGATCCCGGAACGTGATCCGCTCGTCCTTGTATATCAAAGCTACTTTGTCGCTCGTTTGTAATATCGTCATGCTCAGGTCCTTTTGGACTAATGTTAAAAAAAATAATATATAGCGCCAAAACCACTATGAAAAGAAGGCAACCCGCACTCCTGCAAAAATGCACCGTGTGAGGGGTAATGCGTCAACGTAGTTGGGTGGCGTGGGTATTCTGTTGACAACGAAAAACACCAACGCCCCGAAAAAATTTCATGGGATGAACAACGCATTCCCGCATTCAAAGCCGCTTCCCATGAAATTTTTTCGGGGTGTTTCGTGCTTTTCGTTGTTCAAAAGAATTCCTCTGTGACCCAGTTGACGCAATCCTGTGAGGATAACAATCAGACGGATCGTTCACCGGCATGCAGTTTACGGTATGCGGCCGGGGCCATCCCATAATATTTTCGGAAGACATGATAGAAACGGCTCAGGCTCTGAAAATTGAGTTCATCGGCAATTTCCAGGATTTGCTTGTGTGAATCCGCCAGAAGGCGCGCGGCCTGATTGAGACGAAGTTCATTGACGAAGTCAGTCGGGGTACGCCGGAGATATTTTTGGAAGCACTTGCAGAGATGGCCAGGGGTGCGGCAGGCGAGTTTCTGCATCCGTTCAACGCCTCCTTTGAAATGATCTTCCTGCCGCATGACTGCGCAAAGGTTTTCCAGCCAGTCGGGCACCTGGGATTCACTCAACAGATTGATCTCATCAATAAAAAAGCGGGCAAAGAGTTCTCCCAGCAGGATTTTCAGTTTGATTTTCCTCAGGACAGGGGAAATCGCGGGTGAATTCAGTTTCAGCAGCCGGGCGTAAAGCGTTCCAGCGGAAACCGGATCCAGTTTGAACATCGGTGGAAGCACGGACGCGGTCAGCTGTTGCAAAAAGGCGTCATTTTCGAGATAAATACTCAGGCTCAGAAACAAATCCAGATCAAAATCAAGCAGAACCAACTCGACTTTATCGAATGATTCATCGGGAAGAAACGCGTGAACATCATCCGGACGCATGAAAACCAGATCCCCCGCCACCAATTTCTGGCGGTCACCATTCACTTTATGGATCACCCCACCAGTGTTGATCAGTACAATCTCAGCAAAGTCATGGCAATGTGGCATCGTACCACTTCGCGGAACCTGATGAAAATACAAATCACCCCCGGCCTGTATATAACGGAAATCCTTGCCATTTACCCAGGTAATTTCATTGCAGGTGATGCGAGACTGAACCACGGGATCCAGCCAGCTTTCAGATTTTTGCCGGGAAATTCCATCCATTGCTGTGGAACATCCTCTTTGCTAAATATTGTTGATAAATGAAGAATGATAATATAGAGCAAAAAAATGCGGTTTACAAGGAAGAAATTTTCCCAGCAAGCAGTATAATTAATAACAAAACTTCATAGGAATAACAACCCATTCTCGTTGTCAAAGCCGGTTCCATGAAATTCTTTTGGGGGTTTTCGTGCTTTTCGTTGTTAAAAAAGAATTTTTTCATGGCCAGTTACACGTGACGCATTACTATCAAAACAAAAGGAATGCGGTCTATGACTTTTGATAAACAGGCCTTTCTTCGATCCGTTTTGACTGAGCGCAGACGCAAAGCCATCCCGATCATGACAACGCCGGGTGCTGAGCTGATTGGTGCCAAACCGAGGAGCGTCTTCCAGGATGGTGACTTGCAATTCCGCTGCATCAGGGCTCTCAGTGAAAAGGCTCCGGTTGCTGCTCAGGTGACCTTCATGGATCTCTCGATCGAGGCGGAAGCCTTTGGCAGTCCAATTGCCTTCTCCGATCTTGAAAATCCCACGGTCACTGCGGCACTGGTCAGCAATGCCTCTGGTATCCAAGCATTGCCGGTACCGCAGATTGGAGTCAAACGCACTGGAGAAGTTCTCCGCTGCGCCCGGCTCTGTGCCGAACATCTCGAACGTCCGACTTTTGGCGGAATGATCGGGCCATACTCGCTTGCAGGACGTCTGGCGGATATGACTGAAATGATGCTTCTGGCCGCCTCGGAACCGGAGACGGCTCATCAACTGTTGCGCAAAACAACTGCTTTTCTCAAAGAGTACGCCAGCGCGATCAAGGCTGCCGGGGTCGCCGGACTCCTGATCGCCGAACCCGCTGCCGGCCTGCTGTCTCCGCAGATGTGTCAGGAATTCTCCGCTGTTTACCTGCAAGAGGTCATCGAAGCGGTCAGGGATGACTCCTTCATGGTGATCCTGCACAACTGCGGCCGAACGGAAAAACAGGTGGCGGCTTTGCTTTCCACCGGTGCAGATGCGCTGCACCTTGGCAATGCCGTGGACATCTGCTCCATTCTGCCTCGGATTCCGGAACATGTTCTGCTGATGGGCAATCTCGATCCAGTCAATGTCTTCAAGAATATGACCGAATCTCAGGTCTATGAAATAACGCTGGAACTGCTGGGAAAAACCGCAGCCTACAAAAACTATGTACTGTCCAGTGGCTGTGACCTGCCCCCGGCAGTCCCGATGGAAAACATTTTTGCCTTTCTAGGCGCATTGAAAACCTACAACCACAACACGGAGAAGGATCATGACGAACTTTGAAGCACTGAAAACCGCAGTCATTAAAGGCAGCCGCAACGATGTCAAAGCCATCGTTCAGGAAGCCATTGACAATCAGGAGGATGTCAACGCCATTCTTGACAAGGGGATGATTCCAGCTATGCGGGAAATCGGCGACCGCTTCAGCCGTAACGAAGCTTATGTGCCGGAACTTCTGGTCGCCGCACGCGCGATGCAGGCCGGACTTTCCATGCTTGAGCCCCTGATTGCCGCCTCCGGCCGAAAATCTCTGGGCAAAGTCGCCGTAGGCACAGTCAAAGGGGATTTGCACGACATTGGCAAGAATCTGGTGGCCATCATGCTCAAAGGAGCCGGCTACGATGTAATCGACCTCGGCGTCAACTGCGATGTCGCAAAATTTGAAGAGGCGCTTGCCCAGGGAGCCAAAATTCTTGCCTGCAGCAGTCTTTTGACCACCACGATGCCCTATATGAAAGACGTGGTCGAACATTTTAAAGGCAAAGAGGTGAAAATTATTATTGGCGGGGCTCCGGTAACCCAAGCATATGCCGACGAAATCGGCGCCGCAGGCTACAGCGAAGACGCCAATGGAGCAGTCAAACTCGTCGACAAAATCCTCAAAGCGGGTTGAACACCGCACAGCACAAAATCCTTTACCGGAATCCTTGCATCTCCGGACGAAGGAGATACTACCGCTGAGTATAACAAAAAACGGTTATTCCCGACTGATCGGTCGGATATAACCGCTATGCGTGTGCGATGACGCTCAGCCTACTGAAACTGCTTTTACTGCGCTGCCAGGCGCAGAGCATTGCAAATGCGGCTGATTTCGGCAGGCGCCGTGATAAAGGGCGGCATGGTATACAGCCAGTGATCAAAGGGTCTTATCCATACACCGGTGGACATAACAATCTCCTGCATGCGCTGATAACTGGGAAGCTCCCTTAATTCCAGCACAGCAATGGCACCCAGAACACGCAGCGCCTTGACATTTTCCAGGGTGCAACAGGATGCCAATTCCAGGCGCAGCTGCTTTTCGATGGATTGAACCCGATCTGCCCAGTCGAAAGTCTTGAACAGGTGCAAAGCAGCACAGCCGGCAGCACAGGCCAGCGGATTGGCCATATAGGTCGGACCATGCATGAATTCACCGGGCGAGGCAGCGGAGATGCAGCTGGCGACACTTTCCCGTGCCAGCACAGCAGCCAGAGGAATGGTACCGCCGGTCAAGGCCTTGCTCAAACACATGATGTCCGGAACTATTCCGGCATACTCCCCTGCAAAAAAGCGTCCGGTGCGGCCAAAACCGGTGGCGATCTCGTCTGAAATCAGCAGAATCTCATATTTCGAGCATTCCAGGCTCAGTCTCCGCAGATATTCCGGATGATAGAAACGCATGGCATTACCGCCCTGAAAGATCGGTTCGACGATGACTGCGGCAATCTCATCCTGGTGTTTTTCAAGCAGATTTTCCATAGGTTCGAAATCATCATCCTGCCATGCCTGGCCGAATTCGCACTGCGGCTGGGGTGCAAAAAAATGCCCGGCCATAATGCCATGGAAGATGCGGTGCATGCCTTCGGGTTCACTGACGGCCATGGCACCAGTGGTATCGCCATGGTAGGCACCGCGTAGAGCGGCCAGCCGGCAGCGCTTTTCCCGCCCCCTGGCATATTGATACTGAACCGCCATTTTCATTGCACATTCAACAGCAATCGAACCGGTGTCGGCATAGAAAATCCGGCTGAGTTCAGGCGGGCAGACTTCCAGCAATGCTTCGCCGAGTTGAATGGCCGGGCGGTGGGTAAACCCTGCAAACATGACCTGAGAGAAACTGGCGGACTGCTCCTGGATGGCACGAATGATCTCCGGCGGATTATGACCAAAGGGCATGCACCACCAGCTGGATACCGCGTCAATCAACTCCGTTCCATCCTGCAGACGAATACGGGTGCCTTCAGCAGAAGTCACCAGATTCACTGGCGGAGGCTGAGTCATGGACGCATAGGGATGCCAAAGATGCGTCCGGTCAAAGTCAAGAAGTCGTGCAAGGTCATCACTCATCATTTAATTTTCCAAGTATTTTTTCGTGTCTTTTCGTGTCTTTTCGTGTCTTTTCGTTGTTAAAAAAAACAGAAAAGTCAATGCGGGGTACCGGATCACCGATTTCCGGCAAATCGACAATCGCTGGCCGGTGACCGTGACGAAGCAGATATTTTTCGATCATCCGCCGTGAATCCTTCCGGATGATTTCATCATTTTCTGGGCAGCAGTTGAAAACGGTTCCAACAATTTGCAGGTTCCGGCTTGCTGCCATTTCGATGGCCTGAATGGTATGATTCAGGCTGCCAAGACGCGCAGAGCTGACCAGAATCAGCGGCCATTTTCGTTCTGCAACAAAATCCACCGTAAGCAAGTCTTCTGTCAGGGGCACCGCCAGGCCACCGGCACCTTCAACCAGCACAACCTCATATCGTTCCGAGAGCACCTCGACAGCAATGCGGATGACATCCGGATCCAAGGTACGATGTTCGAGTTTTGCCGCCAGATGCGGCGATGCCGGATAGCGAAAAATTTGTGGTGCAGTAAGCCCCTCTCGGTCTTCCGGAAACAGCCCGGTGCCGGTCATCTCGCGGTGTTTCAGAAGATCTTCGGAAAAACCGTCATTGCCAGTCTGCACCATTTTGGCGGTAATGGCGCGAATACCACAGTGCAGCATATGGCAGGCCATCGCCCCAGTGGCAACAGTCTTGCCAATGCCGGTATCAATTCCACTGACAAAATAGATACTCATACTTCAAACAGCTTGTTTCTTGTTACAAAAGAAAATTTCATCCTGAACGACAGGAACACAATGTACCTGACTGGATAAAACAGGGCATGGCTTTGTCATGTATCCACCAGCGATCTCATCCGTCAATGCAACAACCATATAGAAATTTTCGTATCTTTTCGTGTTTTTTCGTTGTTAAAAAAGCTTGTGGATTAAGGGTGTTTTTGCTTTTCAGCAATGATCCAAATGGGGTGATAGCTGAGCGGATACTGCTCGTCCTGCTGGCAGAAATTCTCCCGGTAATCCCGCGAAAACTTTTCCAGGCATTTCCGGTTCCAGAGCCGCTCTGCTTTCAGACCATTAACTCCGGTTTCCCGCAGATGCCG
>JAQVUB010000130.1 GCA_028699735.1 Lentisphaeria bacterium
GCATCGTGAACAGCAACCGGCCAGGGGTGCCGGGCAAATAAAACACGAGAAATAACAGAAGAATCAGGGGTATGGCAGTCTTTAAGCGGCTGAAGAGCATCGGGACTCCGTTGTCAGGGGGCAGGGGGCAGTAAGTTGTAAGTTGTGGGGAACGGGGAGCAGGCTAAAGCCCGTACTACATACGGGGGCAGAAAGACGTACATACGGCAGGCTAAAGCCCGTACTACATACGGGGGCAGAAAGACGTACATACGGCAGGCTAAAGCCCGTACTACATACGGAGGCAGGGAAATTTTCGTGGCTTTTCGTGTCTTTCGTGGTTAAAAAACCATCTGTTTGTGTTGCGGTAAAAGAAATTTCGACTAACTTAATGCAAGACGCCGGCGTTTTCAATCCGGCACTTGGAGAAATTCTTTTCATGTTGCAAATAATTCCAGAAATCATCAGCAGTTTACAGAATCCGCGCATCAAGCAGATTGTCAAATGGCGTGACCGTGCGGATCGTGATAGCGATCAGGTTGTTCTGATCGAAGGCTATCGTGCGTTGCTGCGGGCATTGGCCGGCGGCTATCCGGTGCAGGAAGTGTATATCTGTCCGGAATTGTTTCAGGGTGACAATGAAGAGGCTTTGCTGGAACGTCTGCAACAGCAGGGCGCACGCATTTATCAGGTTTCTGCACCTGCCTTCTGCAAGATGGCTTATCGCGATCGTCCGGAAGGACTGCTGGGCATCGGAGCGCAGCGACACCGCACTTTGCAGGAACTGCCCGTGCCGGATAAACCAGGCTTTTTTCTGGTGACGGAGCAGATTGAGAAGCCGGGCAATCTGGGCACGATCATGCGTTCAGCGGATGCGGTGCAGGTCGACGGCCTGATCCTCTGCGATTCGCGCACGGACCTCTTCAATCCGAATGTCGTTCGCGCCAGTACAGGCAACCTGTTTACGCTGCCGATTGCGGAAGCCGGCAGCGCGGAAGCCATTGCCTGGCTGAAAGCGTCCGGCGTGCAAATTTATGTTGCCTCACCGCATGTTGATGAGCTTTACACAGAAATAGACATGACGGTGCCGCTGGCCATTGTCGTTGGCGCCGAACAGTTCGGCCTGTCAAAAAGCTGGCTGGATGCCGCCGACCGTAAATTGCGTCTGCCAATGCTGGGAGAGGCGGATTCGCTGAATGTCGCCACTGCCACTGCATTGCTGCTCTACGAATGCGTGCGGCAACGTCTCGCCGCTGGCCTGATCATAGACCCCGGCGCCGTCCCGGATAGCGCAGATTGCTGATTTTTTTAACCACGAAAAAACACGAAAAGGCACGAAAGTACAAAGGAGCTTGTTATGGATTTTAAGGAGCTGGTTGCAAGTCGTTATTCGGTACGCAGTTTTGCGTCGAGTCCGGTACCTGCTGAGAAATTGCAGGCGGTACTGGAAGCCGCGCGCCTGGCTCCGACTGCCTGCAATCTGCAGCCGCAACGAATTTTTGTGCTGCAGAGCGCGGAGGCTCTGTCGAAGGTGCGTGCCTGCACAAGCTGTCATTTCAGCGCACCGGTTGTGCTGCTGGTATGTTACGACAAAACGGAATGCTGGAAGCGCAGTTTTGACGGCTTTAAATCCGGCGAGATGGATGCCTCCATTATCGGCACGCATCTGATGCTTGCGGCAACGGAACAGGGCCTCGGTTGTACCTGGGTCTGCTATTTTGACGCCGCAAAACTAAGCAAAGAATTCGCTCTGCCGGGGAATCTCGTGCCGACAGCCCTCTTTCCGATGGGAGTGCCGGCTGCCGGCAGCAAACCCAATCCGCAGCATTTTGAGCGGAAAAAACTCGAAGAAACCGTCTCCTGGCTGTAAAATTCTTTTTTTAACAACGAAAAGACACGAAAAGACACGAAAAAAAAATCATGGAAATAGCTGTGTCTGCTTTCATGCGTCGCTCTTTCCATGATTTTTTTTCGTGTCAGTTAGTGTTTTTCGTTGTTAATAAGAATTCAGTAAAGGCAAATCTGAAACAAAAAGGCATTTTCATGACCATGCAAGAAATGGCTGCTGCCGCCAAACAGGCCTCGATCCAGGCCGCAGTAAAATCCAGCCAACAGAAAAATGAGGCATTGCGCGCCATCGCAGATATTCTGACGCAGTACGAAGCCGAGATCATCGCGGCCAATCAACGGGACCTGGCTGCGGCAGAAAAAAGCGGTCTGGCAATGGCTGCTCTAAAACGCCTGCAATTCGATTCGGCGAAACTGATTGCAGTTGTCGCCGGCGTCGAGAGTCTTCTGCAATTGCCGGATCCGGTCGGGCAGACCCTTTCTGCGACGGAACTGGACACTGGTCTGGAGCTGTATAAGGTCAGCTGTCCGATTGGGGTTATCGGTGTGATTTTTGAATCACGTCCGGATGCCCTTGTGCAGATTTCGACACTTTGCCTGAAAAGCGGCAATGCGGCGTTACTCAAAGGTGGTGCGGAGGCTCTGCATACGAACCGGATTCTGGCCAGGCTGATTTCTCAGGCCTCCGTGGCATCCGGCATGCCTGAAAACTGGCTGCAGCTGTTGGAGTCTCGCGCGGAAGTCGGCGCAATGCTGAAGCTTGATGACTATATCGACCTGATTGTGCCGCGTGGCTCGAATGCCTTTGTGCGCTACATCAAGGAAAATACCAGCATTGCCGTACTGGGGCACGCGGATGGCATCTGCCATGTGTATGTCGATGCGGCAGCCGATCTGGGAATGGCACGTAGCATTGTCATCGACTCAAAATGCCAGTATGTCTCTGTCTGCAATGCGGCGGAAACCTTGCTGGTGCATAAAGATATTGCCGCGGCCTTGCTGCCGCAGTTGTTGACAGAGCTCAAGGAGCATGGCGTCCAAGTGCTGGGGTGTCCGGAAACTCGCGCTCTGATCGATGTCCCTGCGGCTAGTGAAGAGGACTGGAAGACCGAATATCTTGATTATATTCTGTCGATTCGCATTGTTCCGGATTTGGCATCGGCAGTGCAGCATATCAATCAATATGGTTCCGGGCATACGGAGGTGATTGTCAGCGAAAATGCTGCCGCAGCAGCGAATTTTATGGGACTGGTCGATGCCGGTGATGTCTTCTGGAATTGCAGCTCGCGTTTCAGTGATGGTTATCGTTATGGCCTCGGCGCGGAAGTCGGTATCAGCACCAATAAAATTCATGCACGCGGACCGGTCGGCCTCGAAGGCCTGATGATCTATAAATGGCTCCTCAAAGGCCAGGGACATATCGTCGCCGACTACGCCGAAGGCAGACGCCACTTCACCCACCGTAAACTGACAAAAAACTATTCGAATCCCTGAATTTTCGTGTCTTTTTGTGTTTTTTCGTTGTTAAAAAGAACCCATTAGCTCACACCGGAATTGGAGGAAAGCAGTTTCCTTGCAGGTTCGGTGTGGGTGTACGGCATTGCTGAGCAGGATGACGGCTTGCTGCTTTCGCGGATTAAACCAGATAGAGGTTCCGGTGAATCCCGTATGTCCGAAGAGGCCGTTGTCATTGCTGTCCCAGCCCAGGCAACGGCTGCTGCCCGGAACCATATTGGCCGGGCGGATAAATTCCGCAAAAGCAGGATGCCCAAAGACGCCTTTTCCAGCCAGCAGCGCCTCAGCAAACCGGCACAGGTCTCCGATGCTGGCAAAGACTCCCGCGTGAGCTGCGACGCCTCCAAGCCAGCGTGTCGTTTCATCATGTACGACGCCCTGCCAGGAAATACCAATGTCCGCACGAATTTCAGTCGGCACACAGTTGCAGCGCAGCGGCACCGGCGGATTATAGCAGGCCTGCTCCATGCCCACTGGCGTGAAAATCCGTTTCCGGGCCAGATTGTCCAGCGTATCCTGATAACATTCCTGCAGGATTTCCCCAAGCAGCAGCATTCCCAGATCGGAATAGAGTTGCTGTGCGCCGGGGCAATACAAAAGGTCTATGCCGCAGAGAATTTTGCGAAAGTCCCGGTTTTTGCTGCGCGGCAGCTGGTGAAACGGGTATCCCGCTGGCATTCCGCTGCAGTGAGCGAGCAGGTGGCGTATGCTGATCTGGCTCCGCCAGGCTGCATCAGGGCTGTCTGGCGCCAGGAATTCCGGCAGGAATTCTGCGACTTTGTCATCAAGGCAGATTTTGCCGTCACAGACCAATTTTGCAGTCAGGGTGGTGGTCACGATGACCTTAGTCAGGGAGGCCAGGTCGAAGAGATCAGATTCAAGCAAAGGCCTGTTTGACTCATAGGTATGCTGTCCGGCAACTGCTATGTCTGTGGGTTTACCGGGACTCACCACGGCTATCGCCGCGCACGGAAAAGCCTTTCGACATACTCCATCCTCTAATATTTGCCGCAGGTTATTCATTTTTTTCGTATTTTTTTGTGTTTTTTCGTTGTTAAAAAAGATTTTTCCAAGCGTGTTCCATGACTTTCTGCAGGACTGGTGCCGCAACTCGTCCGCCGCCGCCGCCATGTTCGACGATGGCCACTCCAATCAGGCGCGGCGCTTCTGCTGGCAGTGCCGCAATGCACCAGGCATGCGCTGTCTGATCGCTGACTTCCGCAGTGCCAGTTTTGCCCAGAACTTCGACGCCCGGAATGCGCAAAGCATGCCCCGTGCCGCCACCGCCATAAACGCATTGCAGCATGCCCTGCCGGATCAGCGAGAGACTCTGCTCAGACCAGGCAAAGGTCTCCAAAAGCTGCACGGGTTCGTCCAGCAGAATTTTTGGCTGAAAGCGGTTTCCCGTCAGCAGAATCGAGGTTGAAACTGCCATTTGCAGCGGAGAAACGAGCCATTTGCCCTGGCCAATGCCGGCATATGCGGAATCATCGTCATCCCAACGCGGAGCCTGCAGGCGGTGCTGGCGTACCCAGTCTGGCGAATAAGTGATTCCGGAGCTTTCCTGTTTGTAGAGGATGGTATTCATTTTCTGACCGAAGGCGAAATTCTGCGCAAATTCATTCCAGCCGTTTTTGCCCATTTTTTTTCCGAGGGTGCAGAAGTAAGTATTGCAGGATTTGGCGATGGCCTCGATGAGGGCGATATTGCCATGTCCAAAGCGCTGATGACAAGCGATGCGGCGCTTTCCGGGCAGCTCGTACCAACCCGGGCAACGACAGGTTTCTTCGGGGGCGATCAGGCCTTTTTCGAGGGCATAGAGCGCCATAAAGGGCTTGATTGTCGAACCCGGCGGATACGCACCGCCGACTGCCCGGTTGAATTGAGCCTGATTGGTCGTCCCCGGAATACTCGCGGATATATCAAAGCCCGGACAACTCGCCAGCACCATAATCTCCCCATTGGCGGCATCCAAAATCAACACCGCGCCGGAATAGGATTTTTCGGCAAAGAGGCCTTCGGCAAGCTGCTGGCATTCGAGGTCGATAGTCAGGTGGACATCATTGCCGTTGATTGCCTTGCGGGATTCCAGGACGGTATTTCGGTAAGAGAGTACATCGGTCTGCAGGATTTCGCTGCCGCCGCTGCCGCGCAGTTCCGGGTTGAGCAGGTATTCCAGGCCGCTGCGTCCGACGGGTTCCTTGAAGTTGGCATTCCAGTACTGCTTTCTGTCCGGATCATCGGGTTCGCCAAGCCGGGTGAAACCGCGCAGCTGAGAAGCCGTGCCCGGGGAGTGATAAAGGCGTTTCCAGGAGAGCAGCAATTCCGTGCCGGGAAAATCCTGTTTGCGGGAATTCCATCGTGCGATGGTGTCCGCATCTAGATCCTGCCAGAGCGGTATCGGCATCGGGGTGCGTTTGTCGAGATGCTGGCTGATCTGGTCGCGGTTGGGTTTAAAGCGGTAGAAATCCGGTCCGAGCCAGAGCGCCAGTTCAGAAATTGCGGCATTGATCTTTTCAAGGGTGATTCGCCTTGTATCTCGTGGATCGCGCACGAGATCCGGGCGGATGACGAGTGTATACATTGGCACGGTATAATTGAGACGGGTGCCATTACGGTCACAGATGCTGCCGCGCTTTGCCGGCACATAGAGTTTGCGGGTTTGCTGTTGCTGACTCTGCAAAGTCAGGTTCTCGCTCTGGAAAATCTGCACCCAGGCAATACAGGCGAGCAGGAGCAGGATTACCGCCAGAAAGAAAATACACAGGCTGCGGTTGTTGCGGCGCTGACGCTGCAAAATCAGGGAAGCGCTTGCAGGGTCATGATCAGACATCTTTCGGCCTGCTGAAAATGCGTTCAAGAAAACCCAGGCTGGCAAAAAGAACCGGTCCGGCCGCCAATGCATTTACCAGCAGCGCCAACAGAAAATATTTAGGCAACAGAGCCAGTCGAGCCGCAGGAGCGAGCCCGCCGGCAAAAAACAGGAGCTGCATCAGCACAAAAGCGCTTGTCGCCAGCGCACAGGAAAAAACAATGGCGGCAATGGGAGTTTTCGGCAGGGGAAAACGTTCGCTGATCAGGCTGGCGGCAAAAGCGGTGACCACCAGCATAAGGACATGGGTGCCGGGCGTCTGGAAAAAAGCCGCATCGAGCATGATGCCACCAGGGATCGCCAGCAGCAAAGCCGGTAACAAGCCAAAACGGATGCTCAGAAAAGCAAAGAAAATCACCGCGGGATAGAGCGGAATCTCTTCAAAATAATGCGGCCAGATACTGTGCAGCCCACAGAAAAAACTGAGAAAAAACAGGCTGGACAGACTTAAATAACAATAACGCCAGACCCCGCCGCGGGAAAAGAAAAATTCCCGCAACAGCTCCGCATGGAAGGAAATATGCACTTCCAGCAGACTGCGTTTCGATTGGTCTGTAAGGGAAAATTCCATTTTTTTTACCACGAAAAGCACGAAAGCGCACGATTTTTTTTCGTGCTTTTTTGTGGTTTTCGTTGTTAAAAAAGCATTTACAGCTTGGGTGGTATAGCGACGAGGACGAAGCGGAGCTTATCGAGGCTGGCTATGGGTTTGAGCTGGTAGCGGTACGCTCCGGCGGTATCGGTTTCGATTTCGCTGATGTGCCCAATGGGGATATCTTCG
>JAQVUB010000131.1:0-3339 GCA_028699735.1 Lentisphaeria bacterium
ATGTAGTCCGGGCTTTAGCCTGCTCCCCGCTCCCCCACAACTTACAACTTACCATTTACAACTCACGTCCCCTGCACCCTGCACCCTATGATGAGCGATAGCTCGAAAAGCAGCCAGGTTGGCAGTGCCAGCAGCAGTTGGCTGATCACGTCCGGCGGAGTCAGCACCGCTGCCAGAATCAGGATGCCAATGATGACATACGGACGGCTGCGTTTAAGGCTTTCACAGCTGAGCAGCCGGAAACGGACTGCCAGCAGCACGGCCAGAGGCACCTGAAACATCATGCCGAAGGAAAACAACAGGATTCCCGACATATTCAGCACATTGGCCAGACCAAGCACCGGGCGCAAATCCTCAGCGGCAAACCCAGCGGCAAATTTCAGCAGCAGCGGCAATACTGTCACCAAACAAAATACTGAGCCCGCGAAAAAAAGCAGGGTAGCCAAACTCAGCCAAAGCTTCAAGTTGCGCCGTTCGGATGGATACAGTGCCGGCAGCAGAAAACTCCACACTTGCCACGCAAGCCAGGGATACGACAGAAAAAATGCCAGGATGCCGCCCAGCTTCAGATATACAATAAATACTTCCAGCGGCGAAAAATAACTCAGCGGCAGCAATTCCGGCTGCAAACAGAACTCGAACAACAGCGACAATGCCCGGGGAGCTAGCAGATATCCCGGCAGGAAAGCAACGGCAAAACCGATCAGGCAGCGCAACAGACACCAGCGCAACGCCTCCAAATGCTCGAAAAACGTATTTTCCGTCAGCTCCGCCATCGTTCACCTGTCCGTTGCGGATTTTTCCTCGGCCTGATCCCGAGCCGCGGCGTGTTTTTCCCCTTCTTTCAGAAGTTCTTCAGATTCCTGCGCCAGCTCATCTTTGGCTTTTTTGTACTCATGCGAAGCGCGTCCCAAAGCCTTGGCCAGCTCCGGAATGCGTTTTGCACCAAAGATCAGCAGCACAACCAGCAGGATCAGCATTATCTCGGAAAAACCAATCATAGCAAGCTCCTTTTAGGGTGCAGGTTTAAAAAGTAGCGCAACCGTCCCGGTTGTGAAGTGCGTTTGCGCTCCCACTCTCGAACTGTCATGGAACAAGGTGTAGGTATCGCATGCGGTCTCATCCGTCAGAGCAGCAACCCATCAAAAAAATTTCGTGCCTTTTCGTGTCTTTTCGTTGTTAGAAAAAAGCTCACCGCCTGGCGTTCCATTGATCGGTGGCGTATTTCTGGCAGCTGCGTTGTTCGATGGCTTCGAGCAGAGTTGCATCCGGTTGAAATGCTTCCGTGTGCACCTTCATGACTTCGCTGAATCCCTTCAGCATTGCCTCAGCCAGAGCCTCCCGTGAGACCGGCAGCGGTCCTCCAAAATGCAAACTGCCCTGATGCAGAATACCATCTTTGCTTCGCCGTTGCGCGCTGCCGGCGACCTTTCTGTCGCCAAGCAGAACATCATACCGCGTTGGATTGGTGAAGCAAATCATCGATAGACGGTCGACTTCCGAGGAAATATCCTGATCGGCCAGATCCACCGGCAGATTCAAACTGTGCAGGGCCTGCTGCACCGAACGGTTCAGCCAGTCATAGCTCAGCATCCGGTCAAGACCAGTCAGCCAGTGACCTTTCGGAAAAACCACTGTGTAAGTGAAATCATGATCATGATACACCACTCCGCCCCCAGTCGGACGGCGAACTGCGGCAAACCCTGCCGGAGCCGCCGAAAGCGCCTGAACATAGCCAATCGAGACCGCCAGGCGATCCCAGCCGTAAAAGCGCAACAGAGGCCGTCCGCGCAAACAGGCATGTTCCAGCAACACTTCATCAGCCGCCATATTGAAGGCCGGTGAATGTAACCCGTCCGTCCAGAAATCCCAGACCTCACCGGCGATTTCACCCGCTGTATTCATAGCCTCATCCCAATTTCTGCTCAAGCACCACAGATCAGATCCGACCGATCCGACCGATCCGACCGATCCGTCGGAGAAGTCGACCGACAAGACATCGAACTCGCGAGCAATCCCATCCGTCAAAGCCACAACCTATAAAAAATTTCGTTCCTTTTCGTGTCTTTTCGTTGTTAAAAAATCCCCTTTAGAATTCGAAAATGGAATCCCGCAGGCGTTTTTTTACTTCATTGAGCACGCGTTGTTCTTCGGCCAGTCCTGGGGCTACGAAAGTAGCGCTGAAGCGCACGAAATGTCCGACATCGTCCCAAGGCACTGTACTGATCAACTTTTCAGTAATCATCCACTGACTGAATTCTTCGGCATTGGCAAAACGACGACCGTCTTTTACGCCCTTCGGAATTTCCACATACAGGAAAAAGGAGCCTTCGGGCATTTTGGCGGCAAACCCGAGCTGCTGCAGAGTCTCAACCAGAGCCGCCAGACGGCGACGGT
Organism: Lentisphaeria bacterium; assembly: GCA_028699735.1. Taxonomy (GTDB): domain Bacteria; phylum Verrucomicrobiota; class Lentisphaeria; order Oligosphaerales; family Oligosphaeraceae; genus JAQVUB01. The sequence continues at coordinate 2,398 of JAQVUB010000131.1, forward strand.
ACTTGTCGCAAATTTGCGGCGTGATGGCTTTCTGATTCTGCAATGCCTTGACTGCTGCCTTCTGGATCGCCAGAAACTGGCCGCTATCGGCATTATCCTTGACCGTGGCAAAGGCCTTGACTGCTGCAGCACTGCCGCAAACCCAGCCCAGGCGCCAGCCAGTCATATTGAAGCCCTTCGACATGCTGTGCAATTCGATGGCATATTCTTTGCCTTCCGGACGGGACAGAATGCTCAACGGCTTGCCGCGGAAATTCAGGGGTGCGTAAGGTGCATCCACCACCAGCAAGCACCGGTTCGCTTTGGCAAAAGCAATCGCCTTGTCATAAAATTCCGGGGTCGCCGAAGCACCGGTCGGATTGTTCGGGTAATTCAGATAAATCAGCTTGCAACGCTTTTTCTGATCGGCAGTCAGGCTGTCCAGATCCGGCAGAAAATGATTTTCCTTGAGCAGCGGCAGATTGACCACTTCGCCGCCCAGATACTGTGTCCAGGTGCCCAGCACCGGATATCCCGGCACGGTCATCACTGTGATATCGCCGGGATTGATAAAGCAAGCCGGCAGCAGGGTCAAGGCAGATTTGCTGCCAATCGAGTGATTGATCTCCTTGTCCGCATCAAGTTCCACCCCGTAGAGCTCTTCCATATAGGCCCTTGCAGCCGCTTTGAATTCAGCGCAGCCATTGTCGGAGTAAAACCGGTTGTCGACTTTGGCGGCTTCTTCAGTCAGTGCAGCAATGACTTCCGGGAACGCCTTGTCATCCGGCTCACCAACCCCCATATCAATGAGTTCAACATCGGGTTTCGCTTTGCGCGCTGCCGCTTTGGCTCGTTTGATTTTCTCAAATTTATAAATGGTCGTATCCTTGCCAAAACGGATGCCCCCAATGCGTTCTGCAAAAAGTCCCTGTAAATACGAATCAGACATGAACTCTCCTTCTC
>JAQVUB010000131.1:3439-5178 GCA_028699735.1 Lentisphaeria bacterium
TCAGGCACCGCAGCACTTTTTGTATTTTTTGCCACTGCCGCAGGGGCAGGGATCATTCCGGCTGATCTTTGGCCCTTCCCGCACGATCGGTTTGGCCGCGCTGGTCAGTTCCTGGGGAGTCCCAGACTCTTCTGGCGGATGAAAAAGCCGATCGACCTCTTTCTCCGGCTCGCCAAAGGCAGCATCGTAATTCTGCTTGAGAAGCGCACGGATTTTTTCCGGACCGAGTCCGTAGAATGTCTGCAGTGCCTTGTCCGGAAACATCGTCGCCAGACTTTTCCCGCAAGCATGGTAAAAACTCAAAATCTGTGGTTTCAGCACGACCCCATCGACCGCAATGGCGTTGATGATCAGAGCCATGCTGAGCTGATCATTATGCAATCCGCCCAGTTTGTTGACCAGCAGCTTCTTCAGCACAGCAGCCACATCACTGTTGCGGTCAGCTTTCTGCATCCAGCGATACATGATCGTCAGCAAAAACTGTTCGCGCAAAAACTCCGGCAAGTGCGCATCTAGCACCAAATCACCGAGCACAGACAGGTCGCCGGATTGCATCATGCGCCCCAGCAACCGGGGCAGATCATTGAACAACCAATCCTCCGCGCTGAAATGCTGATGAACTTCAGTGTTCTTCAGCTGATCGAGCAATGCAATGACCGACGCATGATCCGATTGCAATGCCAGATACAAGACCACCAATCGCAATTCCTGACGGGACTCCGCCGAAGACAAATCCCTGTCCTCCTGCAGCATTTCCCGAAAGATGGGCAGATACTGATCGGGAGAAGCACACAATTCCCGGATAAGTATTTTCAGTCCCTCTTCATCATTCAGCCGGCGCAAACCAGCCTGAAGTTCCGCTTTTTCCATATAAAAACGCCTTAATTAACGTAAGCAGCTAAAAAAATGATATCCTCATAATATAAACTGAAAAAGGAATCTGTCCCCTCCGGAAACAAGATTACTTGCCAACAAAAAGGGCCTCCGTGTCCCGTCCGTGTCCCGTCCGTGTTCCGTCCGTGTTCCGTCTGTGTCCCGTCCGTGTCCCGTCCGTGTTCCATTTGACCTGCGCTTTCCTGCGGGTTACATTATGCAAAATGTGTTTTCTGTAAAAAGGCTTGTTTTATGTTTGTTGACCTGACCCGTGATTACATCGGCCCGATTGGAGCATTTACGGCGGAAAGCAGCGAAGTAGCTTTGCGTTCTGCCAATACGGCCTATACCGGGATCATCTATCAGTTTCAGTCCGGTTCGATGCAGGGCACCTATCTGGATCTGCCTGGACATATCCGGGAAACCGACGACGGACAAACCGCAGATACGTTTCCGGCGGAGAAATTATATCGCATTCCGGCTTCGGTCATTCATCTCGATAGGGCGTCCGGCAGCGGGGCAGTCAGCGCCGCCGATCTTGAGTCCGCATTCGGCGGCATGCCAAATACTCCGGGGATCATCATCAATGCGCTTGGTGTCCGCGAACCCGATCAGATCGAGTGCCGTTCCGTCTTTCTGGATATGACTGCCGTGCAATGGCTGATTGATGCCGGATGCAAAATGCTGGTATCAGACATTTTTGAAAGCCAGACTCTCGATGGCGTCTTTCTCAAGCTGTTTCAGGCTGGTGCCTGCACTGTCTGCGAACCAGTCCATCTCGCCAAAGTGACTGCACCGGTCGTCCGGCTCACCGTCCTCTTTCCCAAATTCCCGCAACTGACTCAATTTCCCTGCCGGGTCATCGC
>JAQVUB010000131.1:5278-6950 GCA_028699735.1 Lentisphaeria bacterium
ATGAACCGTCAAAAACTGGAATCCGCACTGAAAAAGGCCGGACTGAAGCGCAATGACATTGTCTTACTGCACAGTTCTCTGCTCAGCATTGGAGAATTTGAAGGCGGCCCTGATGATATCATCGACGCCTTCCTGCATGTGCTCGGCTCCAAAGGAACGCTGGCAGTACCGGTCTTCGGATCGCTGGGCATCCTGACTGAAACGGTCAAGAAGCGCAAGAATGCGGTGATCAGCATGGCGCCAGTAGGGACTCTGGCGGCCATTGGCGGCAAGGCAAAGGAAATCTGTGCTGACCACTGGGAATGTGATACCGCTCATGGCGAAGGAACGCCCTATCTGAAAATAGCGGATATGGGCGGCTATGTCTGCCTGCTGGGGGTCGATCAGGACCGCAATACCACCCTGCACAGCGTCGAAGCACTGCTGAAACTGCCCTATCTCTCCGACATCACGACGACGGTCACACCCAAAAAAGGGAAGCCACTTACGAAAACCTGGAAATATTATCCAGGACCGCATCGCGATTTCATCGGACTGGATAAGACTTTCCAGGAAGCGGGCATCATGCGAAAAGCCCGCATTGGCAATGCCGTTTTACGCCTGATCAAAGCGCGCAAAATGATCGATCTGGGACTCGAACTGGGTCAGAAAGACCCCGCCTTTGTCCTCTGTGACAATCCCAGCTGCGCAGACTGTGTAAGGCAGCGCGCCGCCATCTTTTCCGACCGCATTGACAATCACGAAAGTTTCCTGCTATCCGCATCCTCGAAACTGGCCGGATATTACGTTCCGGAAATCATCGACAATCTGAAAGCAGTCGGCATCCATGCCGTCGAATTGGATTATGTGCAGGGGCAGTCCGCCGTCACTCTTCCAGCCGAAAAACTCGAAGCGATCTGTTCGGAACTGACCGCCGCCGGCATTGAAATCAGCGCATTACGCGTGCCGGTGATTCCTTCCGACACGGAAAAGATGTTGTCTGCCGTCAAGGGTGCCGGCATTCAGCGCCTGATCCTGCCCTTCCCCAACTACCCCGAAATTCTCGATAAAATCGGCGATTCCGGCCTGATTTTTTCGCTGGTCAATACGCAGGAGACGACCGTTGATCTGAACCGCTTGCTAATGCCCATCCGGAAAAAACACTCCTGCGACACCACTTTCAATCCGGTGAATTTTGTACGCGCCAATGAGCATCCTTTCCTGTATTCCTGGCGGGTGGGGCGTTTCATCAAGTGCATGGGGCAGCTCGATATTGTCGATGCCAAATGGGATATGACCCCGACCACGCTGGCCGGCGGCAACAGTGAAATCAAAGAGCTGATCTCGATCATCCGCTGCCATCACTGCAAAGGCTGGTTCACCCTCGGCGGAGGAGCCCCATACCCCGGCACACTCAAAGACGCCGTCACCAACTTCACCAATCTCCTCGATAACATCTGATTTTTTAACCACGAAAAACACGAAAAAACACGAAAACTTAAAATTTTCGTGCCTTTTCGTGCCTTTCGTGGTTAAAAAAGAAAGGGAAAAACCATGTCTCTGCTTGCCCCGCAAATTGCCGAATTTCAGAAAAGTTCCTCTTGGATACGCCGGATGTTTGAAGCCGGCATTGAGTTGAAGAAAAAATATGGTGCGGACAATGTCTATGATTTCAGCCTGGGCAGTCCGGATC
>JAQVUB010000132.1 GCA_028699735.1 Lentisphaeria bacterium
CAGGCACAATCCAACTGGGGAAGTGTTCCTGCAATCTGGCTCTCTGTATCTCGGCCGGACATCAGAAAATTGACTGAAACAAAATATAATACTTTGGTATTCAAATACAATATGCAGAAGTTTTTTTTAACAACGAAATTCGCGAAAAGACGCGAAAAAATTTTCAAAGTGATTTGCATTGCAAGAAATAGACAGTATATTTGTTTTTATGCATCGCTGGAAAATGAGTGAGAAAGAAAACGGATGATTGAACGGATGATTGTCTTTTCTTGGCCCCTTTCTCTTCCTTGGGTTTTCGAACTATGCAACTTCAGGTCACAATACGGACCTCTTTCCAGCAATCGGTTTCGGAAAGTAAAAGAAGGAAGCCGGAGTTTTCAGTTTGGAGAAAGAAATGGGCAAGAAACTGTACGTCGGGAATCTGAGCTACTCGGTATCGGATTCGGAACTGGAATCCATGTTTGCGCAATTTGGTCAAGTTGACAGCGCACGCGTGATTTCGGATCGTGATTCTGGTCGCAGCAAAGGATTCGGCTTTGTCGAAATGGCCAATGACAACGAGGCGCAAGCCGCGATTGAAGCCATGAACGGCAAAGAAAGCAACGGTCGCGCATTGACCGTCAACGAAGCAAAACCCCTCGAACCCCGCGGTGACCGTGGTGGATTCGGTGGTGGACGTCCCCGCAGTGGTGGTATGGGCGGTGGCGGCAGACGCTTCTGATTCCTGACTTGGACATTGACTGAATTCCTTGTGGATTGAGGCAATGTCTGACGACGCAAAAACTTCTGTTTCTTTATTGAAGCAGAAGCTTTTTTTTTGCTGTAATTCGCCTTGACCACACAGCTGCAATGGATATAAAACGGATACTTTTGCTGATGGTTCTGCTCAGCGGCCTGGATCAACTGGCCGTTCTGAAGTCCTATGCAGACGAGGCAGAACCTTCGTCGTATTCATCGGTTTCGTTGAACAATGACGGAGACGGCGGTGGAATTTCTACCGGCTTAGCGCCAGCTCGCCCGGTGTTGGATTTGGAGCAGCTTCGGGTGCTGGAACTCGATCAGGAGGGGATCAACTGGGGTCAGGACTGGTGGAAGTATTTGCTGATGCTGCTTTCGGGTCTGCTCTGCCTTTGCCTTGTCGTTTATCTGACGAAAGTCCTCTTCTGGCTTTTTGGTGTGCTGGTATGCCTTGGCAGCGCTTTGGCCGGGGGAATCTTTCTTGATTCTTTGTTTACTGCCTGGCTGCCGCCACTGCTGCCGGAAGCAGTCACCGGCCTGGTTTCTGCCTCGATGATTTGCCATATTCTTGGCGGGCTGCTTGCTTATGGTGCTGCAGCCTGTCTGCTGGCGATCCTTTTCAGGCCATTGAAACAAAAGCGGAAGTAAAATGGACAATGCGTTTTTTTAACAACGAAAAAACACGAAAAGACACGAAAAAAAATTCATGGCTGAGAATATTCTATTAGCGAAGGAAGCCCGTTTTCGTTCTGTGGTCGCTGTGGCCGCGGTTCCGGATTATCAGGATCGAGAGCGTATTCTGTCGGCTTTGCGTGAGCTGCTTCAGCCATTTGGTGGTATGCAGGGAATTGTCAAACCGGGTCAGAAAGTCCTGCTGAAAGTCAATTTGCTGGCACCAGCCCGGCCGGAGCAAGCCGTGACCACTCATCCGGAACTTTTGCGCGGAGTCATCCGCCTGGTGAAAGAAGCAGGAGGGCTTCCCTTGATCGGCGATGGCCCCGGAGTCGGCGATACCCTGACTAATATGAAAGCCTGCGGCATGAGCCAGGTGGCCGAAGAGGAAGGCGCCGCAATCTTGAATTTTCAAGAAACGGAGGTTTTTGAGGATCTCAACAACCGGGTGGGCAAAAGGGTGGCACTGACCCGGCATCTGCGTGACTGTCCGGTGCTGATCACCCTGCCAAAGCTGAAAACCCATGTGCAAATGGCCTTTACCGGAGCCATCAAAAATCAATTTGGCCTGATTCCGGGTTCCGCCAAAGGCCAATATCATTTCCGATTTCAGAATCGCGACCATCTTGCCGACCTGATGATCGATATCAACCGCCTCGCCAAACCGGCATTGGCAATCATGGATGGGATTGTCGCCATGGAAGGTCAGGGACCCAGCGGCGGACAAGCACGCCAACTGGGTGCTTTGCTGGTGAGCACCGACCTGGCGGCAATCGATGTAGTCGCCTGTCACCTGATCGGACTGGATCCCGATCGCAATCCCCTGAACCTGGCTGCACGCAGAGCAGATTTCGGAGCGACTCGTCTCGAAGAAATCCAGCTTTACGGAACCCCTCTGGAAAGCCTGCGGATTCCAGATTTTCAGCTGGTCAGAACGCCAGCGAATATTATGCGTATTCTTCCGTTACCGGCGAGCCTGTTGCGCTGGTTGCGCCGGCAGATTGCCGCCCGTCCGCATATCCGTCGCGATCTTTGCATCCGCTGCCATCGCTGTTCCAGAGGCTGTCCGGTTTCACCGTCTGCGATCGACCCCGATCGGGCGCCAGGCAAAGAAATCAATGATGCAAGCTGCATTCGCTGTTACTGCTGCCATGAATTCTGCCCGGTCAAAGCCATCGAACTCAAAAAAAGTTGCTTGGGACAGTTGCTGGACTTCCGCAAACTGGCCGATGCCGGCACAAAACTCCTCGGCAGACTGGTCTCTTTTTTAACCACGAAAAACACAAAAAAACACGAAAAAAAATCAGGAAAAATGCGGCGCTGACTGCTAGTATCATGCGTCACACTTTTCCTGATTTTTTTTCGTGTTTTTTCGTGTTTTTTCGTTGTTAAAAATCAGGCTTCTTCGTCTTCGAGGCGTTCCTGGCTGAGGAATTCATCGCGTTCATGTTCCATGACCAGCTTGATGATATCGGCTTTGTCGCCGCATTTTGGCAGGGCTTTAATAAAGTCATCACTCTTCAGCAGTCGAGCCATGCAACCCATCAGATGCAGATGCAGCTCGATATTCTGGCTGCAGATCAAGAAGAAAAAGTGAACCGGATTCCCATCCGGGGCATTGAAATCCACGCCCTTCTTCGAATAACCGTAAATAACACTGGCTGGCGCACGCAACGTAGTCACCGGATCACGCGGATGCGGAATGGCAATACCATTGCCAATCCCGGTGCTGAGAACACTCTCACGCGCCATGCATTTTTCCCGAAGATCATGCACATCCAGAACCAGACCGGCAAAAAACCTCGGATCGGTCAATTCCGCGATCACTTCCTCCGTATTCTTGCCTTTGATATCCAAAGCCATGCGATCTTCGCTCATCATCCGGCTCACCGGAATCCCAATATGCGGACGAGTCAGAACCGACATCGGCATTTCATCATCATCATCATCAATCGGCGTCGAAGGAAAAAAGACCCGGTCAATCTGGCTGCCGTTGAAACGCCATTGCCCGCCGATCTTTGCACCCTGAATCTTGCCGGTCTTCAGCATCCGCAAAATCGTCCGCTCGTTGACCCGCAAATACTCCGCCAGCTCTTTTAATGTCAGTATCATCTCTGCTCCTTTTGTTGTATGGGAGATAAACTAAAACATGACAAATTATGACAACGTTAACAAAATCAGTCTTTAGTAAGACAATAACCCCATTTTCCCGTCTGTCAAATCGTTTCACAACTTTTTTTGTTATTTAGCCGTAATGCGTCAGTGAAACCGGGTGACGGTGGTATTTTTTAACAACGAAAAGACACAAAATGACCCGAAAAAAAATCCTGGGCAGTACGATGCATTCTAGCAGTCAAAGCCGCTTCCCAAGAAATTTTTTCGGGTTGTTTTGTGTTTTTCGTTGTTAAAAAACAGCTTCCCTTGCCTGTTCAAGCGTACCATTCTGCGGGAAGGTATTGCCGTTCGGCTTCGAGCAGTTCGAGCATGATGGCCTTTGCATCGGAGAGGTTGTTGACGATGGGGTCGCTGGCAAGCGCGCGGTAAAGCAGCTTCCGGTCATGGTGGACAATGGCCTCGACGGTGAGTTCATGGGTGTCAAGCACCTGCTGTGTCAACCCGAGTACACCATGCGGGAGCTTTCCAACCGGAAGCGCACGGAAGCCATTCATGTCGATGTCACGGCGCAGTTCCAGAAAAGCATCATCGGGCAGATTTGTCACGGCTCCTTGATTCGGCCCATTGATGAAAAACTTTTTGCCGAGATTACCCCACATGGATTCGATGATGTCGGTGGCATGATCCCCGCGATCATAGGTCTTCAGGAACTCATCAATGGGGCGGGTGCCATCGGCATACTCCCGGGTGATTTTCCAGGCGGCATCCATCTCCTCCTGGCGGTTGTAGCCGTCAAAGGGAATGATCGGCTCAGGGGTCACCGGGCATTTTCCGTAGCCCTGGAAAAAGGGGACATATTCTTTAGTATGGCTGACGGCGGTCGGATAAAGTCCGTAGACATCCATCAGCTGCAATGCATAGTTGAAATTCAGGCGCGGTTTGGCTTTGCAGGAAGGAGCCGTTTCGTATTCCTTTGCAGCCAGCTGGCGGATGCGGTCATAAAGCTGCCCCTGCATATCCTTGCCGTTGTAGGCAAAATGCGTAATGAAGGTGCAGTGGTTGACCCCGGCAATGCGAAGATCAAGACCGGAAAGAAGCTCGAGGGGAGGATTCTTCACGTCGAGCTTGAAATCCTCCGGCAAAGCTCCAGCCAGTTGAAGGTAGCCAAAATCGGTATAGGGCATGTGATTTCCATCGCACAGCGCGAAGCTTTTCACTTCCGGCGCATGCCGCATCAGTCCAATGCCCATGATCGCGGATGGGTTGATGAAATTGATCAGCCAGGCATCCGGCGCCAGTTCGCGAACATCCCGGGCAACCCGGAGAATCTCCGGCAACTCACGCAGGGCCCGAAAGATCCCCCCGGGGCCAATCGTATCACTCGAACACATCGTAACACCATATTTTTTGGCAATCCTTGTGTCGGTCTCACGGAAAAAGCTGTTCCGGTAGGAGAAGGAAAGCACCACAAAATCCGCATCTTTCAGAACCTCTTTCCGGTCTGTCGAACCAATAATTTCCACCGGAGCGCCGGTCGCTTCCTTCGCCCGGCGTGCCAGCGAAAGCATGGTATCGAGCACATCCTGCTGGATGTCTACCAGAGCCAAGGTACCCTCACGAAGGATGGGACTGTTCACCATATTGGAAATCACCGGACGCCCGAAAAAATAACTGCCTGCCCCTAAAACGACAATTTTTGGCCCACGCTTCATAAGAAACTCCTTTGCTTTTGTAACCCATAACCAAAACAACTTCGGTCATTGCTTATTATATTCTGCGTTCATCATTTTCTCAAGAGAAACAATGAAGCAAAAAGGGTAATTTTGTAGCGTTTTCGTAATGCGTCAGCAAGCTGGGTGGCAATGGTATTGTTTTACAACGAAAAAACACAAAATGACACGAAAATTTTGGGCGATCGTAGCATAACAGGATTTTTAAGGAATTCCGATGATAGTGAATGCTTTCTTATGATAGTGATTGACGCGAGCGGGTAAGCCGAAAAACCGGGATTATGGTAAAGGCGGACTTTTCAAAAACACCATTAAAAAGGGATGCCTTCAGCATGGATCGGCGACTGGCCTATGTTATCTTAAATTTGCTGCCCGGTATCGGCCCGGGGAAAATGCAGCAGTTGATCGAGGCCTTTGGCGCTCCGGAAGCGATTTTTTCGGCTTCGGAGGAGGCGCTGCTGCGGATTCCGGGGATTGGCAGTCGTCTGGCGGGTGTGCTCCGGCACTGGGAACAGAATTGTGATGCGGATGCGGAATTGCGTCTGGCGCAGGCAGCGGGGGTGTATGTGGTCACCCGGGAGGATCAGGCCTATCCGCCATTGCTGAAGGATATCCATGATCCGCCAATCTGTCTGTATGTGCGCGGGGATTTGGGGGCCCTGGAGCGCTGCCGGCAGAGCATTGCCATCGTCGGGTCAAGGCATACGACTTCTTATGGGATTCAGATGGCCAGCGCCCTTGCCTCGGCGGCGGCCTGTGCCGGCTTTACCGTCGTCTCCGGCCTGGCACGGGGCATCGATACCGCCGCCCACAAAGCGACACTGGGTGCCGGGGGCTGCACGATTGCAGTGATCGGCAGCGGCCTCTGTCACCTGTATCCGCCGGAAAATCAGGGTCTGGCTGAGGAGATTGCCGCATCCGGGGGTGCCGTCATCTCGGAATTTCCTTTGAATCATCTTCCTGACAAGCGGAATTTTCCGATGCGCAACCGGATCATATCGGGTTTAAGCCGCGGGACTCTGGTGGTCGAGGCCGGGTTGCTTTCCGGCAGTCTGATCACTGCGGCGCAGGCCATTGACCAGAACCGTACGGTATTTGCCGTGCCGGGGCGTGCGGACACTCCATTTGCCCGGGGCTGCCACAATCTGCTGCGTGATGGAGCACGCCTGGTGGAAACCTTCCAGGATGTCCTCGATGAATTTTCCCTTCTGCCGAATTTGCAGATCAAAGCAGTGGAAAAAACGGCACAGGAACAGAGCCGGAAGCCGGTCGAGTTGTCACCGTTGGAATACGCCGTCTGGGAAAAATTGAGTGACCGGGAATCCGCCATCGATGAATTGCTTGCACAATGCGAGGAGCCCCCTTCGAGGATACTGGGAACATTGCTGATGCTGGAAATCAAACAGGTCATCCGCCAACTGCCGGGCAAACAGGTCATCCGAATGCCGGGAAAAACCGTCGTCGCAGAAGGCTGAAAGGGCGCAGAGGATCGTTTTTTAACCACGAAAGGGTAATCTGTCAGTGAAGCTGAGTGCAGCGGTATTTTTTTACAACGAAAGACACTAACGACCCGAAAAAATTTCATGGGATGAACAACGAATTCCCCAAGTAAAACCGTTTCCCATGAAATTTTTTCGGGTCGGTTCGTGCTTTTTGTTGTTAAAAAGAA
>JAQVUB010000133.1 GCA_028699735.1 Lentisphaeria bacterium
ACGTCTTCCTGCCCCCTGCCGTATGTAGTACGGGCTTTAGCCTGCCGTATGTACGTCTTCCTGCCCCCTGCCCCCTGCCCCCTGCCCCCTGCCCCCTCACGCCGGCAGTTGGCGATACCAGACATTCATGCTTTCGATATCGCCGCAGATATTGGTATTATTGATGAGGCAGCCGCCGAACTGATAGCCCTGTTTGGCGAAGGTGATATTCATTCCGGGTGAGATTGCTCTTGCGATGGTATATGCAGTTGTAATCCCCTCCTGGCGCATGACTTTTTCCATGCGATTCAGCAGGAGTCTGGCATAGCCGCCGCCGCGGTGTTCCGGCAACGTCGCGAAATCTGTCATCTCGGCATTGTGTTCTTCACGATCGGTTTCCGCGGAAGCCAGTGCGACAAGCCGGTCTTTTTTCCAGATGCCAAAATAGACGACATGCGACGCCATGGTTTCAGCCAGAAATTCCGGATCGGAGATCGGAAACGGGTAGCTTTCAAAAACCCGCCCGTAAATTTTTGCCATGGCAGGAATATCCTCCGGCTGGCAGCGCCGCATCTGCAATCCCGGTGATGGTACCGCAGGAGCAGTCGTTTTGACCATGTTCCGGGTCAGGCCACGGACTTTTTGAATATCCAGAGCGTGTTTGGAAACCCGCCTTTTGGGATCCAGATAGAGCCCCAGAAAGGCGGCATCCTCCCGATTTTTGAAAAAGCCAGGCACCCGCGCCTCCGTTTCGAAGCCAAGCTGGTGAAAGGCGGCTTCATGCCGAACCGGTACTTTGGCAAAAACCTTGCTGTATTTCTTCTTCCGGCAAAGTTCCAGCAGGGGCGGAAGCACCTGTTGCGGTTTTGCACGCCCCAGTTTCATCAGATAGACACGCCGGTTGAAAGGACCATGCTGAATCGTGGCACCTTCCAAATTGACGATTTTATCCATGGGTTGTTGTTCTATTTCAGTTGTCATACGGAATTCTCCTCATTCACTTGTGCGGGCACCTCGGCAATTTGCTTCGTATCCGGGAAAAGCAGAGAACAGGCCACGAAGACAATCCCGGACAACACGATGCCATACACGCTGTTGTCAAATTCAAGCCGGGTCAAAAATCCCGGCAATGGAAGCAGTTTGCTTACCAGTACCAGATTGACCACTCCACCAGTCAGCATACCGGCCAGTGCTCCAGTACTCGATCCCCGCTTCCAGAAATACGCTCCCAGTGTCGGAATAAACAGACCTGAGACCAGGAAACCATACGCATAGAGAATCGCATCCAGAACAGTGGTAAACCAGACCGCCAGGCAGACGGCCAGGATGCCAATCACCAACGTGGCCACCATCGACATGCGCACCGACGAACGCATGCCTGGCTTTTTCCAGATATAACGCTCGATGACATCGGTAACCAGATTACCGGAAGAGGCCATCAGGCAGCTGTCTGCCGTCGACATGATCGCTGAAAAATAAGCCGCAATCACAATGCTGGTGACACCAACCGGCAGCATTTCCCGGATCAGCCTCGGCAAGCCCAATTCGGCATCCGCTGCCTGCATTTCAGGAAATGCGGCTCTTGCGCACATGCCCAGAAACACGCCGGTAAAGGCCATAATGGGGTATTCGAAGATGCCGGCAATATACCAGGCTTTCTTTGCTTCTTTAACATTGGAGCAGGCATACATGCGCTGGTAGAGGGTCATGGCCACCAGCCAGATGGGGACGATGGTGATCATCCAGTTGAAAAAGGTCACCGGCCTGATATTCGTCAGAGAAAAGAACTCCGGCGGCAAACTATCACGGATTGCCCCAAGCCCACCCATCTTGAAGACAGTTACAGGGATCATCACAAACACCAGCCCGCCAAGCAGAAGGCACCACTGAATCGCATCCGTATAAATGACCGCTTTCAAGCCACCAATGACTGTATAGCCAATGGTGATGAACGCAATGATCAAAAGCGCAAAAATCTTGGGATCCATGCCAAAGGGATTGCTCTGCAGGATCGTCTCCGAGGCCAGGGTCGCTCCAGCCAGCATCTGTGCTGCCGTAAAGCCAAGATAGCCAAATCCGGAGATGATAGCCGCGACCAGAGCAACTTTATTATTGTAGCGATGCCGCAGAAAATCCGGATAGGTCAGCATGGAATTGCTGGCATCAACGATTTTGATGCGCGGGATGATCAATACGGCCGTCAGCCAGGCACCGACCAGCCCGGTAAACAGCAGCCAGCTGCCGGAAAGTCCCATCAAGAATCCGACACCACCCAACCCAATGGAAAATCCGCCGCCGACATCGGTCGCCACGATTGACAGGCCGACATACGGCGCCTTGATCGAACGGTTACCGACATAATAATCCTCCATGTCCTTGTTGCGGAAAAAATGATAAACCCCGACCCCAAAGACCCCGAGAAGATAAAGAATAAAAATCACATAATCAATTACAGCCATCAGACACTCCAATTATGAATTACTGTTTTCTGGGTTTTCATCATCAACCGTGCGACGATTATAGCGTTCATTTCCCTGCGGAACCAGGGAAATGGATTCATCATCATCGGCAAGCAGCATTTCAACCCCGATCAGTTCACTCTCCTGGGCATCTGCCAGATCAAGTTGCAAATTACAGGCATCACAATTACGGTCACAGACTGTCGGCTCGTACGAATCCGGCTCACGGTAGGTCGTGATAACCCCTTCATAATTGCGCAAAACGACCTTGTTCGTCGACCAGCTGATCAGATAATTCGGCATCACCGGAATTTTTCCGCCGCCGCCGGGCGCATCAATCACATAAGTCGGCACACAAAATCCGCTGGTATGCCCAATCAGGCTTTCGAGGATCTCGATCCCTTTGCCGACTGGTGTGCGGAAATGGCTCAGCCCCTCGGAAAGATCGCACTGATACAGATAATAAGGCCGCACCCGGTTGGCCACCAGCTTATGAACTAATACCCGCATAATGCGCGGGCAGTCATTGACACCGGCCAGCAGCACAGACTGATTGCCCAGCGGAATTCCGGCATCAGCCAGCTTCGCCAGCGCACGCCTCGAAGTGCTGGTCAACTCTCTCGGATGATTAAAATGGGTATTGATCCAGATCGGATGATGTTTTTTCAGCATTGCAACCAGTTCATCGGTGATGCGGTACGGCAGCACCACAGGTGTGCGCGTGCCAATGCGGATGACTTCCACATGCGGGATCTTCTGCAATTCCGTCAGAATCCAATCAAGATATTCATCACTGAGCAAAAACGGATCCCCGCCACTGAGCAGGACATCCCGGATCTGTGGCGTCGCCTTGATATACTCAATCCCCTGCAGGATCGTCTCACGATCCGGAATACTGTCCCGGTCGCCAACACGGCGTTTTCGTGTACAGTGCCGGCAATACATCGAACAGGTGTTGCTGACCAGAAACAGAACCCGATCCGGATAGCGGTGGGTGATGCAGGGCGCTGGACTATCCGCATCCTCATGCAGTGGATCACTCATGTCCGAAGAGTGAATCTCCAATTCCTGCTGTCGAGGAAAACTCTGCATGAAGATCGGATCATTGTTGAGATTGTTTTTATCAATCAGCGATAAATAATACGGTGTAATCGACATCGGGAAGCGGGATACCGTCTCCTCAAAGGCTCTACGCTCTTCTGTTCCCAGCTCAATACCAAGAAATTTCTCAAAGGATTCCAGATCCTTTACGCAATGGCGCATCTGCCATTTCCAGTCGCGCCATTTTTCCTTATCGACTTGTTTCGGTTTGCTGCCGGCCAAACCCTGACCGGTATTTCCTTTCATCATCTTTTCAAATCCTCCTGATTGATAGATTCCGGCTCTTTTGCCGGAACCGATTCTTGATTGATCATCAGATGCGGTGAGGTGCTTAAGTCCCCCGCCCCCATCATGTCAACAATTCGTTCCAAAGAAAGCGCAATGGTGACCTGCTCCAATTCCGGCAAAGCACTCAAGCGCGCAGAAAACTTGTCCTGCAACAAGGGTGGTGCCGCCGCAATCAATTGCCGCCCGGCTGCAGTAATCACCAAGGTAATCTTGCGGCGGTCATTCGATGCACGACGACGACGTACCAGACCACGTGCCTCCAGACGATCCACAATCCCAGTCACCGTACTGGCGCATAAACTGACCGAATCAGCCAGCTTCGATAAAGTGATCCCCTGGCTCTCCGATACCACCGATAAACAAACCATCTGTGGAGTCGTGATCTGAAAACGCTGAACCATTTCCCGCGAATGCAAGTCAACCGATCGAATGATCCGACGCATCGCACGCAAAATCCGTATCCCACAATCTACCGATAAATCACTGCCTGAAACATACTCATGAACAGACATCTTGCACCCCCTATATTTATGGACGAAATATTTGGAATACGAAATAATATATCACAAATCATTCATTTGTCAATGGATATGATATATTTAGCGACCTTTCTGTTTTTTCATAATTCTCTTAAAAGCTTATCGTTCAATGAATTAAAAAACTGTCTTTTTTTGACAAACAAGCAGGAATTTGCTGCATTTGCGCATGCAATCTCATCCGTCAAAGCAACAAAACCTATGAATTTTCGAGCCTTTTCGTGTTTTTTCGTTGTTAAAAACTCCCCCTCCGGATTTTTTTTCAAACGCGGCTTGAAAAACGTTAGAAACGTTATTATAATAGTATCAAGACAGAATCATCGACAATCTTTTCATAGAATCTTAGCTATGAGTATTTTCAAAAAAGACCAATTATTTGAGGAGCTTCGCGAGTCCATCCTTGCTGGTCGTTACCAGGATGGGATGAAGTTGCCTCCGGAGAAGGATTTTGCTGCCGAGCTTGGAGTTGGCAAGATCACCCTGCGCAGTGCTTTAGCCCGTTTAGAGGCCGAGCGTCTGGTGACCCGGGTGCGTGGTCAGGGAACTTTCGTCAGCTATCGGGCTGAATCATGTGCCACTCGCAGTATTGTCAATGTCTACAGCGAAGAAATCATGGATGGGCAGCGGGTTTTTGCACCACGCCTCCTTGCGGAATTCCATCTGCAGGCGAAGGAATTGAATTTCAATGAGTTGAATCTGACGGTTGAGCAGCTCAGCAATACGACCCCGGAGGAGTTGGCGCTTTATGCGCGGAAAGCGAATGTCGCCTGTTTCTTTCTGTTTCCGCATGGTTTTCGCGGGGACGAGCCTTGGCTCAAGTTAATTCGCGATCTGGGTTATCCAGTCATTTTGACCAATGCCGTGCATGATGACCATGAGCTTACCGGTTGTGCAGCGGTCACCTTGCAGCAGGCTGACGGCCTCAAGCAATGCCTGCGTCTCTTTGCCGACTGCCAGTATCATCGCGTCGGCATCATTTACCCGCATACTCCCTACAAGGAAATTCTGCTGGCCATGAACGCCAGGCAGATTATCCACGAATGTGCCGTCAATGGCCTGGAAGGTTCCCTCGATCGAATTCAAGCCTGTAAATCCGATCGCCACGAAATCAGACAGATCATTGCTAAATGGCTCGCAGAACCGAATCCGCCAGACGCTTTTATCATCGGATTGGGAAACGCATCCTTGTTTTCCTGTGAAACTTTCAAGGAATTCCACCTGGAGATCGGAAGGGATATTGGTCTCATCGTTCACACCAATGACGAGAACACCCTGGCGATCAATGGCATCTCAACCATCAGCGGAGATATACCGGGAATTACCAGAAAGTCGTTCCAGCTCCTGCTCGAAGCGGAAAAATGGTTCCCGCCTGCACCGGATCAACTCCCGCCAAACCGCTACCATTATCTCCGCCTGACACAGCGAGACTCACTGCGTAACAGCAACTTAAAAAATGTTCTTTCAATAGCCTGAATTCCCAAAAAATTAGGAGAAAATCATGCAGAAACAAAAGGTACAGTTTTTGTTCACCTTGATCGAATTATTAGTCGTTATTGCCATTATCGCGATTTTGGCTTCGATGCTATTACCGGCATTAAGCAAGGCGCGTGCAAAAGCGCAGTTGGCTCTCTGCGTTTCGAATATGCGTCAGACCAGCACCTGTCTCCTGAGTTATACTTCAGACAATGATGAAATGCTGCCGGATTGTTACTACTCCAACGAGTATTATGGCGGAACACGCTACTATTATCAATACTGGCAGCAGCGTCTGATGAGTTATGCAGGAAGCAATGGGCGCACTTTTTTCTGTTCTCTGTTTGATACCAGCGGGATGACCGATGAGAATAAGGCAGGAAGAAGAAACTGGTATTACTACTGCACCGGGGGCACAAGAGCCCGTATTGGCTACAACCACCGTGGTTTGTCCTGTTCAGGAGATAACTTCGCTGGTTTTGGTTGTGAAAAAAAACAACGAACGACCCTGCAAATTCCCCGTCCGTCTGAAATGGTTACAACCGGTGATGCCAAATACCATGTGATCTATAAACCCAGTGAAACCGCCAACTGGAATTATTATATGACAAACTACTTATCACCACATGGTCAAACGATGAATCTTACGTTCCTGGACGGACATGTGGAGTCGCTTCAATCAACCAGCAGTATCTTCCATTATTCAGCAGAAAATGAGAAAAAACACTGGGTTCAGGTACAGTAATCAAAGACGCAACCCAAAATCTTTTCGGGTCGCTTTGTGCTTTTCGTTGTTAAAAAAGAATTCTCTGTTACCCAGTTTCACCGACGTATTACCGGAACAAGCATGATCAAAACCAATTTCTTTGCATATATTGCCTTGATTCTTCTTGCCAGCAATCTTTTCGCAACAGATAATCTGGTCGACAACGGCATTTTAGCCAGTGACCAGAGCGACACACCCGACCTTTGGGTGATCAGCGGTGGTGATATAGGATACCATCGTGCTGGCGGTCCGGAGGGTTTGCCCTGCCTGACCATCAAAGCGACAGACAGTTTTTCCCTGCG
>JAQVUB010000134.1 GCA_028699735.1 Lentisphaeria bacterium
CGATCTCCTTGGAGATCGTATGGCTCCAGATTCATCCCTATTGGGTAATCCGGGCCATGATTAGTTTCGTCTTCTTCCTCGTCGTCAAATTCTTCCGCTTCGCACGGAGCCGGCGGTTCTTCTTCCGGGTCGCCGAAGTAGTTATTGGTGGCCATGTTATTTGATTGGCATCCCGAGCGCGTCGCACATTTTGTTTTCGGCGTCGGTTGCGTAAAATATCGGGGCGTAGTCGATTGCTTGCCGCTGCAGTCTTTGGCAGGTCACCCGATCCTGTTTTTCCATTCCGGCGTTCAGCGCGTAGGAAAATGCCAGGATGGCGGCTGCTGCGAGAATTGTTATTGCTATGTTTTTCATGCTGTTGTTTTACTTTTTGTTTTCGACCTTTAGCAGTTTTTTGGGGGCTGTATCCGAGGCGCTGCTATTCCCTGCCACATTCATTTTCGCTCTTTTCGCTTTTTTTGTCAAGGGGTTGCCAAACGGCAACCTGTGGATAACTCAAAAGGAGCCGCTAAGCTCCTTTGGTTTGTTTCTTTTTGGCGCGGCGTTTCTTTTTTTTACCGGGGTTCTTTATGGCGTCCAGCCGGTAATAGATGTCCTTGACGCGGGCCATGCTTATGTTGAATCTCTTTGCCAGCGCGGCGAATGTAGTCACCGCTTTGAGCTGGTAGAGTTCTTCGTTTCTCTCTGTTTTTGTTTGGTCGGCTTTCATATTTTTACAGATATTTTTGGCAGTAGATCCAGGTTGTCCATTGAGTTACTTGGTGATCGGCGATCATCGCCTGGGCGCAGCCGATCTGGTTCTGCAGGTCTTTTATGGTTTCGTCAAATCCGTATAGTTTGACGCAGTTTCCTGCATAGGTTGTCGGCAGGAATTGCAGCCACCCGATTTCTCCGGCGGCTCCGATCGCATTGCCATTGAATGTGCTTTCATGTTCCATCAGGCAATAAACCAGGGGATCGGTTTTTTGCAATTCGGCGATGATTTCTTTTTCGGTTTTCTTTTGCGGCGGCGCGGTGACTGCCACCACCACGGCCGGGCCGGCGTAGATATACGCTTCCGGATCTGGCAGTTCGATCTCCGTTTTTGTGATCCCTTCAACCCTTGGGGCCGAAGCCGCCGTGCTCCATAGGAGCAACGACGCTGCGGTGGCCAGGCCCACTAAAAACCCAGAAGTTTTTTCATGTTATTTCCCGGAGAAAGGTTGCCCACCTCCGGAGCTATTTTCGCTGCCTTTGTAAGCGAAGTAAAACGTGAAGACCATCAGCATCGCGGTCTTGAATGTTTCCTGATCGATCTTGCCGATGAATAACCCGACCACCGTTGCCGCGGTCATTATCAGCAGGACAATCTTAGACGCGCTCTCAATTATTTGCATATTTTTATTTGTTAAATTTTTGATTCAGTCGTGCCCGGGTCATCGGCCCCACCCGGTTGGCTGTTCCCATCAACGCCAGAATCACGTTTTCCGGCGCGACATTATATTTACGCTGGTATTCCGTTACGGCTCGCGCCGTTATCAAACCATAAAAACCAGTTTCCTCAACATTGGCTGGAAAGGTTCCATCGATCTTTAGGGCGTGCTGTAAGGCGGCCACTTCGCTGTTTCTTTGGCCGAATTCGATGTCTTTGGTGAAGTTGTGCGTCCAGGCGGTGTTCGGGGCTGGGATAGCCTGTTTTAGGTCAACCAGACCCTTCAGGATGTAGGGCATCGGGTAATCCCAGGCCAGTTTTTTGGCAAATGGGTTATAGGTGTCAAAAATCTCGACATATAATTCTTTCTGGTAAGCAAAGATCTGGGTGGCGTGCTGCGGGATGGTGCTGCCGCATGCTTTGATCACGCCGTCGGCCCAGGGCTTGCAGACCGGCGCGGCCAGTTGCAGCGGTGCCTGGGTCATGTGCTCTTTGATTTCGTCGGTTGATTTCCCGGTTCCAGAATAAACAAATTCATACTTCACCTCGAAGATTTCCCGGAATTTTTGCGCTTTGTCTTTGATCGCCTGGGGAATTTCTTTGTAGTATTCCTCCCAGGTGAAATTGTCGACGTCGCCGGGCCAGTCCTTTTCTGGCACCAGGCCGTGGTTGCGGATGCTATCCCAGACCGCGGTCAGGTAATTCCCGCTCTTTCCGGTTCCGCTCATCTTGGCGGTGAAGCGATCGGAAAAGTTCAGGTTGCAATTGGCGTCAAAATATCCAAGGGCGGCCATTTGCTGGATCAGCTTGTTGCTGATCATCCCGGCAGCGATCATCCAGTTGATCTGGGTTTCGACCATGTTCAGCGCCGAGTAGGTGACGCACGCCATCGTTTCGACCTTGCGGCCTTTCTGCCGCTCCGGGCCGGGAAGGTAATCCTTCCAGTTGGCTTTGGCGTTCCTCGCGGTTAACGCGATTCCTGTTTCTCCGCCGGCGATCCAGTCGGTCGGCTGGGGTGCGCGGATGAGAAGGCCTGTATTTTCGGGTATTTCCATGTTTTTTTTGGTTATGGCTTTATTTTAGCACATTGGCAAGGGGTTGCAACCTATTGACAAATTTACCCAATATGCAAAAATAACAGTAGAGCAACTTTGAGAAGGAGAACGCACCGCGCAATGGTGCGTTTTTCTTTGACTCTTGACATCTTTTTGCTATTGGTTAAAATGGCATTACGACATTGCGCGTCGTAACCGATTTTGTTGGGAAGTAAGCGCAATTTACTTTCCAATAGAGTCGGTTTTTTGTTTCTTCCGGGGATGGTGCCGAATTCGCAGCCGCCCGGTCGTACGCTTAATTGCGATAATATACGGGAAGATACCTCGCTCAAAAGTTGCTCTGGGTTATCTCTCTAAATCCCCGCTGGCGTTAAGATGAATTGCGTTTGCGCCGGGGTCGTTCAAGGGGCTACCGCATCTTGGATAGAGTTACGCAAAATTGTTGCCGACGATTTTCAGCGGGTTTCAACAATCAATCATTTTCCCGGGTTCAATTACCTTTGGGAATTTCCTGCTAAAATTTGCTTCAAGGTTTCAAAATACAAAATGCAGTTAAGCTCAAAAAAAGAGCTTTTTTCTTTTTTTTACCAAATGACTAAGAGTTATCCACAGGGCTTGCGCGGCCTTGACATTTTCGTTTTACTGTAACTTAATCGTTAAAAATCCGTCATAGTTACAAAGGCCAGTATTTGCTGGTAATAACCGGTTTACGAGCTCCCCTGCCAGGGAGCTCTTTTCCTTTCTTCCCGGTTCCATGTTCTGGCGTCAAAGGTGGAGATAAACCTTGGGCTTTCGCCCACCAGTCCGGAACCGGGAAGAAAAGATTGGAAGCCAGGAATGCATATGGCTGGCTTCCACTATTGTTGTAGGCGGATTATTGTTTCACTTCTTTGATCCTAAGAAATGGACAGCCGCCATTTTTCCGGCATTTACTAAGGTACTTATTTGGCCTTATCTCGCCCGGATGTTTTTCGTGTGTGCATATTACTTTTTGGATCATTTAACCACCTCCGTGTAAAAGTGCTATTCCGACAAAATCCCGGTCGTTTTCGCAAACATAAACTAAATGTGGGCAATTCTTGTTTTCGCATTCCTTGGCGGTATGCCGAGGGATGACGCAGCTGTTGGCGATGCACCATGGTACTTTTGCCATTTTTCAAGACCTCCTTGTTAAGGTTCTATCTTGAGGGTCGATGCACGGCCCTCTGGACAGAATCCTATTTGTTTTTTTCTTCTTCAAGGATCGTGATCACTCTCACTATTTGCAATTGCATATCGTTTTGCCGCTTATCCGCTTCCGCGTTCCGATCCTCGATCGCTTTAATCGAAGCCTGAACGTGAACGAGGTGGTTTTCTTCTATGGTGGATATTTCTTGCTTTATCAATTTCAGGTCGGTTTTGACGTCGTTCATTGGATTGAAAAACATTACGCCAACCCAAAGCATAAGGCCGCTCCCTGCCAAGAAGACCTCGAGGACAAGCCGGGCTCGATTTGTTATCACTCCCACCACTTTATTTTCGGCGGGGTTGCATTGTTGGACGATTGTTTCCGGCATGTTATTTTATTAGGCCCATTTCAATCCCGCGCTTGGTGGCTTCCCGGGCGTCGTCGGTGATGGTTTTAATTTCACTTTCGCGGGCTGTGGAAGTCATTTTTTCTAACCGCGGGAGACTTTTATCAAGCCTTTTTTTGATTTCAATCCCCGAATACTTGACGTAATTGTAGTATTCGTCTTCGCTCATTTGTCGACCTCCTTTCGGTAATTTTGCGAATTCTTTGGTGGGCCGGATCTTGGTGCTCTTGCTGGGCACGGTTATCCAGAGACTGTTTTCTGCCAGGAATCGGATCGTGGCGTCTTTGGTCACATCGGTTGGCTGCAGCTGGGTGAGGGCTGTGCCCTTGATCGGCTGGCCGAACACATTCAGCCGGGGTTTTAGTCCGGTGGTGATCCTCATGTTGGCCAGGATCTGGCTTTTGATGTCGGTGGTTTCGTATTGGGTCGGGTCAAAATACCGCGCGGTTTGCTTGATAAGATTTGGCACGACGCTGCTCACTTGCTGCGCGGCAAAGTTCTGGAAGTACCGCTCCCCTCCCCTGTCCAGGTTCTCCATTGCGCTTGATAACCCGCTCACTCCGCTCAAAAATGACATATCCACAATGCTCCGGGCCGAGCCGAGGGTGGCCACCGTCAGGCGGGCCGCCATGTCGCTTTCTCCGGCATCGTTGTATTTGGCGTGGTCGTAGTAGTTGCCGACCAGGGTCATCGGCAAGGCCATCGGGCCCCAATTCTGGTATGGGTACCATTGGCTTCCGATCTTGATGGCGTTGGGCTGCCATCCGGCGTCCTTCAGCTGCTGCTTTTTCTTGGAATCGGTCGGGCCGGTTCCGGACAGCAATCCTTGCGCGGCCAGGTTCCCCAGATAAAACATCGCAGCGGTTCCCATGAATGCGCGGCCGAGTTCTTGTTTTCTTGCCCGGCTGGTCATTTTCGGATCGGTGGCGCGGCCGAATCCCAGCGGCGTCCAATCAAGACTGACATTGGTGACGTTGGCGACCACGCGCGTGAAAGGTAAAACCATCCGCGCAAATACTCCAGCCGGTGTGGTAATGGCCATCGTGCCGTATTTGAGATACGGATTTTTCCATTCTTTGGCGTTCTCGCCAACCTTTTCAATGCCGCGGACGATGCCGCCCAGGCCATTGGCGATTGCGCCGATCACTCCGGACGGTTTGTTGTTGTAGGTGCCGCGCAGCGCGTATTCCATCACCTGGTTGATGGCGTTCTCATCCGGGTGCGCGACGAATTCGTCGATGCGCTGTTTTAATTCCCCGCCGGTGTAACCTTTTTTCGCAATCTGCTCGCGGGCCATCGATCGCATTTCCATTCCCTGGAATCCTTCCCGGAAGTATGCATCGGTTGCGGCCATAAAGCGGCCGACGTAATCGGCGCGGTTCAGTACCCAGGCGGCGCGTTCCCGGGCGGTCTTCTGCCAGCCGGTGGCCTTCTCGGCCCCGAGGGTGAACGTGATCGGCTTTACTCCGCGCTCCTCAAATTTGTTGGTCTGGCCTTCGCGCATAATCCGCTTGAATTCCTTTTTCCCTAATGCCAGGCCGTTCCACAAACCTTGGGCGGCATCGTTGAATCCGCGCGGGTTGGTGACTCCCTGGACAGCGAGTTCTCCCATCAGGTTAAACATGTTTCCGGCGAAGTTCTTAACCTGGGTGCTGGCCCCGGAAAGAATCGACGCGTACCACAAATGCCAGGCTTTGTCGGCCGTGGTTGGTTCCATCAATTCCTTGCTCTTTTTGGCAAACACTTCCAAATCGCCGGCGGCCTCGGCGTCGATCTTCTTGAGTTCCACCAATGTTTCCTGGATGATGGCGTTTTCGCTGCTGGTCTTGTCGATGTTAAAGCTCCGGAAGATATTGCTGGCTTCGGTTCGGAACCCGCTGACCACCTTCATCACTCCCATGGTGCGGAGAAGTTTCTTTTTGACCGTTGCCAGTTGTTCCTGGGTGGGGGAGTATTCGTTGATCGTGCGCGTGTAGTCGCGCAAGTCCTGGACGCAGTCCATGCTCAGTTCCACGGCCCGGCGCACGGTTTCGGCGTTGGCGATCGATCCGGGTTTGGTCTTCAGCAGGTCTTCCACGGAAATGTTGACCATCCGGCTCAGGCGCTGGATGTCTTCGTTGCTCTTGCTGATCCGCTGCTCCGAAAATTCCCCGCCGCTGGCCGAGATCTCCTTGAACAGACTTTCCACGTCGGCCGAGGTGTTGAATTTCTCCGGATTGTAGCTGAGCCCGCTCACGCGCTTGCCGGTGTCCAGTCCGGTGCCGGCGGTCATCTTAGCCTTGGTCTGGCTCACCACGCGGGGTTTGTTTACCTGGGTGCCCATCCGCTTGATAAGCGAGGCGATCTTGGTTGCCAGATCCGGGTTGGCCTTGGCGACCTGGGTCTTGATTTTTCCAAGGTAGGCCAGTTTTTCCTGCAGATTGGATTTGGGCACGTAGTAACGGCTCGGCATCGAGCGCACGGATTCGATGGCCTCAAACAGGTCGCTGACGCTGTCGAATTGGTAGCCGCGCTCCTGGAGCATGCTCACCATTTCATCCGGGCCGACGCCTTTCTTGCGAAGGATATCGATCGGCAGCGTCGACATCTCCTCGCGCAGGGTCGGATCTGTTTTAATCCCGCCCAGGAATTTGATGTCGCTCATCAGTTTCCGCTGATTGGTTTTTTTGATCGCGTCGTATTCCTGCTCCATAATCCGCTGGATCACCTCATCTTTGGTGCTGATTTTTTCTTCCGGCGCGGGCATTTCTTCCTTGGCGTTGCTAAATTCCCTGGATAGGAAGTCCTCAAAGCTGTCTTTTGACGTCGTTTTGTCGGCCTGATTGGGCACAGGCGCGGCTATTGG
>JAQVUB010000135.1 GCA_028699735.1 Lentisphaeria bacterium
CACGAAAAAATTTCATGGAAGCGGTTTTGACTGAGAGAATGCGTCCTACTTTCCATGAAATTTTTTCGTGGCTTTTCGTGCCTTTCGTTGTTTAAAAAAAGTACCGTCACCTAGTTTTACGGACGCAGTACCGCACTTTCAGTTTCCATTTTACGTTCATGGGTTTATGGTATATGGCGATTTTTTTGCCGTCTGCCTTCAAATATGATATTGTTTTTACAGGGAAAGAGTCCATGGATTACGAAATTATCGACGCGCATCTGCATCCTTTTTTGCACACGACGTGTTGCATCAATCAATATCAGGCCGTCCAAACGGTTGAGGAGTTCGTTACCCATCTTCGACAACAGGGCATCTCTTTATGCGCGGGTTCGATCATTCGAAAACTGGCTGGAGACGATTTTACGCCGGTACGGGAACTCAACCAGGACGCTCTGGAATTTCGCAAGCGGTATCCGGGTTTTTACCTTCCAGGAATCCATGTTCATAGTCAGTTTCCTGAGGAATCCTGCCAGGAACTGGAGCGTCTGCACGCGCAGGCAGTCCGCTTGATTGGTGAACTGGTTCCATACTATATGGGCTGGGAGGCCTATGCCGTGAGCAGAATGAATCCGGTCTGGGACCTGGCTTCTCAACTTGGCTATGTCGTCAGTATTCATCCCAGCACGCTAGAGGATATCGAGCAGTTGTTGACTGATTTCCCACAACTCAAAGTGCTCATCGCCCACCCCGGAGAGCGTGCGGATTACCTCAACAAACTGGAACTGCTCAAGCGCCATCCCAATGCTTTTCTGGATATCTGCGGTACAGGGCTGTTCCGCCATGGTATGCTGGAATATGGTGTGAAGGAAATTGGAGTAGATCGTTTTCTCTTTGGCAGCGATTTCCCCGTCTGCAGCGCAGCCATGCAGATTGGCGGTGTTCTTGGTGAAAATCTCACCAGCAAACAACGTGAAGCTATTTTTGCCGACAATGCCAAAAGACTCTTTGAACTGTAAAACCAATTGACCGGAAGAAAGGATGCCAGTGCCTTTTGAAAAAACGTATGGAACGGGTGCAGTTCCCAAAAGTAGGTAGAGGCCGTCCAGAAAGGGTTCAGGATTCAGGTTTAAAATGTGGCGTAACCGGCCCGGTTGCGATTTCTGTTAGCACTCCCACGCCTGAACGGTCTCGGGTGCCCGGGGCAGGGACTACCTACTTTTGGGAACTGCACCCTATGGAACTAAGATCCATTGAAAGATGAAAATGCTTACGAACGAAATGTTCTTCAAAAATTGCTTATCAGCGTGACAGTCTGCGCCGTATCTTATCGGTTCCATCCGGGATATCATGCTCCGCTCCAGACGTAAAAAAAGGCGCAAAAATATTGGGAAGACTCCCAGGAGAATAGTCGCATTTTGCCTTTATTTCAGCATTTTCCGGAAGGTATTGATTTCGCGGAGCGTACTTCCCAGCTGCCGGATTTTCCAGTTCAGATGCCAGGGATCGCAGACATATTCCATGCTTGGCTCCCAGCCCAGGCGGGAGTCTTTTTCGACAACCGGGATGGTATCGCGGGCATTATCGAGCTCGCATTGCAGCAGTTCCTCCAGCTGATCGAGGATGTGGCTGGCTTTGTCTGAATTGCCGGCAGTCTGCAGCGCCATATTCAGCAGCCACCATTGCTTGATATGAATTGTGGTGCGAATGGAATTGCGGATGAAATGACCCAACGCCTGCAGGCGCTCAAGCTCCGCATTGCGATGCTCCATCGCAATACGTTGCAAAGATGCCAAGCCACGCTCCCAGATCTGCAGCATTTTTTTCAGCGAGCGCAATTCTGCCGGATAGCGCAGGAAACCCGGAGACTGCTGCTCATTCTCAAAAGGCTGATACAGGGTCTTGATGATGCTCCAGCCAAAATGTGCATGCGGGGCCGTAGGAAACTGGATTTCCCGGCTGCTCATGGTTCGGGTAAGGTTCGGTTGAAAGATCAATGGATAAGCCGCGCCAACACGCCAGGGGCCATACTGATCCTCATTCGATGCGGTGTAATAATCCATCGCATGACTCCAGGATTGCCAGGCGGAAAGAACTGAACGTGCCGCTTTTTTCCCATAGTCCCTAACCGCGATCTTCTGCAGAAGCTGATCATAATCCGGTTCAAAATCCTGCCAGGAAGACCAGCGCCCCAGTTCCGCAGCAACGCACTCCCACCAGCCGTAATGGTGCGTCGCATAATGCGACATGACACCCCAGCGCTGGCAGGCCTCCCGCAATCGCAAATCCCGAAGCAGCCAGCGCTGAGGTGCAGGCACATAGGGCACGCACCCGAAATCCCAGGCGATCCCTGCTGTATTGACATTGCCCTGCAAGGGAATTTCCAGCTGCTGTGCCGCTTCGCATTCGCTGCTGAAGTAATAGCCCGGTTCAATGACGGAGCAGGTGTAATCCATCACCGGTGTGTGAAGGCCTTCCAGCGTCCTTTGCGTAAAAATTTCATAGCCTACGCTTAAGGTTATTCCTTTGGGCAGGCGTTCGAGAAATTTTCTTCTCAGTTCCAGGGGAGTATAGCCCCAGTTATAGGTACTGAAGATGATCTGAGCTTCTGGTTTGACCCGGTGCACGGCCCGTTCGATGCAGCTTAGATACTCCGGATAATCCGAGCAGGGATACCAGCCCGGGCTTGGACGCGTGTCCGGTATGCCATCCTGAAAACTTTCCTGGTAGGTTTTGCCGGTGGTGGCGGGGTCTTTGCTGGGGAATTCGAGGGATTCACCGCAGAGGGAAATACCTGCTGCTTCCGGATAACGCCGGAATAATTCGCCATAGATCGCATCAAAGAATTTCTCCGCATCGGTATCATCGGGATGTTTATAGCTTTTCATGTAGTTATAAAACATGACTTTCAGGCCGAAGCTTTTGGCGCGCCGGATCACATCGTTAAAATTGCAATAGCCTATGGTGGTCTGGTCAAAATTCTTGACAAAGAGGACAATCATGTCATAGCCGGCATGGAGAATGGCATTCAGTTCGGCATCGGGATACTCATCAATCCCGCAACCGGAATGGACATTGCGATATTTGTAGAGAGGCTTGCGCTGCATGGTGCCCAGGGGCAGAAGCGGCGCTGCCTCCAGATTCATGCAGTCTTCAAGATGGACACTGCCACGGAACACCATAGCCGGCTCACTGCCAGAAAGCAAAATTTGCGTCGCCGAGACCTCCACCAGGAATCCCCTGTCCAGCGCAGGGTCGACATCAAACCAGAGAACACGTTCCTCTTTTTGATGCACAATCCGCAGAGAAAGGTTCATGCTGGTCAGCAGATAGTCCTGAAAATCCAGGATGGCCCGCCGGGTCACTGAGTCGGCAGTATCCGGACAGCCCAGGAGCCAGTGTTCGTCCAGCATCACTTCAAAAAAGGAAGCCTGACGACGCTCGACTCGTCGCCCGGGGCGATGTACTTCCCAGTGCCGAAGGCGAAAATCGTAGTTTTGCTCTTTCATTTTCCCTGGATTCCTTTTAATACATGCAAACCATATCAGGCAGGATATTAGGTTATGAATGGCGGTCTTGAAAAAGCAAGGTTTCGATATCTTCTGCGGCGGCTTCGAGTGCGTCATCACCCAATTCACGGCTGGCCTCTTTTCCTGGGCGGGCATACCACAAAGATTCATCAAGGCGATTCATTTCAACGCACTCTGGGCAGATCACCAGGGCTTCGCTGGTTTCCAGCTGACCGGCATGGTCACCGGCAAAACGCTGTCTGGTAGCTTCCCGGTGCCGTACCGGAAAAATCCGGATCCAGGCAAAGGGATTGTTTGCCCCCGAATAGTATGCGCTATACTGTTCGGTACCCCACCAGCCTTCTCCACCCTCTTTTTCCAGCCATTCAAAAATCACTCTTCGTGCGGCAAAACGGAAGGCCAGATCGGTCGGCATGCCCTGCGAAAATTCCTCGGTCTGATGCGCGATAAATGCAAAGATATTGCGGAAGCCAACCCGCAACAAGGAACGGAAGATATCTTCCGCAACCGGAATCAGATTTTTCGAATCCACCTGCAAGGTACCCTGCCGTTCGGGTTTAGCAACCGCCAGAGAGGCCGCCCCATAATAAAACGGTGGAAGGACAACCACTTCACCCGGATGGCGTTTTTCGACCCTTTCCACCGCCTCCATGCAGACAAAGGAATCCACACCCAATGGCAGATGTTCCGCATGATATTCAATGACCCCGAGCGGCAGAATCACTGGAACATTGCGATCAATTGCATCCCGTACCTGATACGGCAGCATCTTCAGATAATTCATAGTCATCCTTTTGTCGTGCTGGTGATTGAATAAGTCTGCCCCGACAGACTGTCAAACCGGTTAACAGCATAGATACTCTACTATTTAGCATGATCAATATAATGAAACTTTCCCAAAAAAACCAGTCCGTAACACGAAACTGCTGGAAATTGTATCCCAGCCCCGTAATTCTTGCCAAAAGTTCTGTTTTTCTTCAACCGATCCGTCAAAAAATTTCAATAAACAAGATAGAAAAAAGAACGACCTTAAAGCATGACTTTTTTTTCATGTATTTTTTTTCCTGAAACTTGTATCTCGAATTAAATGTTATATATTAAACTTTATGATCAAAGGGAGCCTTCGAATGAGTAATTCAAACCAGAACCTGACGAATTGGACATTTTTAACAAATCACGCTCATGTGCTCATATGCATTGCGAAGAATCCGGATTTTCGTTTGCGTGACATAGCGGAAGTGGTAGGAATCACAGAGCGTGCGGTACACCGGATTGTGACCGACCTTACGGATGCCGGATACATTGATGTTACCCGTGATGGCCGCTGCAATGTTTATGCCATGCACCCGGAAAAGAATCTTCGCCATCCAATCGAAGAGCATCGACAGGTAGCCGATCTGATAAAGCTGATGGAAAAAGGGATCTGAACAAAATTGAACCCGCAACATAATCAGAAGCATAGCCCAGCCATAGTCTAAAAAAGTTCGTGGCTTTTCGTGTCTTTCGTTGTTTAAAACTTTTTTGGACGCCCTCTTAATAGCGGGACAAAAGATTTGCCGGAAAATCTGAAATCCGGCTTTTCGGATCATTCCGAATAACTGCAAAAGCAAAAGGAGAGAAAGAAATGAATCTGACGAGAAACAAGAAACTGAATGAATGGATCGAGGAAATCCGGGTTCTGTGTCAGCCTGACCAGGTGGTGATATGTGATGGCAGCAAAGCGGAATATGACCGGTTAATGCAGCAGATGGTGGAGTCCGGCGCAGCCATCAAACTGAATGAAGAAAAGCGTCCGAACTCGTATGCATTCAATTCAGACCCCTCTGATGTCGCCCGAGTTGAAGGACGCACCTACATTGCCAGCGTAAAAAAAGAGGACGCCGGCCCGACCAATAACTGGATTGATCCGGTGGAATTGAAGAAAACCATGCGGGCATTGTACAAAAACTGTATGAAGGGACGTACCATGTTCGTGATCCCATTTTCCATGGGACCGATCGGTTCGCCTATCGCCAAAATTGGCATGGAAATCACGGACTCTCCCTATGTTGTGGTCAACATGCATATTATGACCCGCGTATCATCCAAAGTGCTGGAACTTCTTGGCGAAGATGGTGAATTCATTCCCTGCCTGCACTCCGTTGGCAAACCCCTGGCAGAAGGCGAGAAAGACAGCCGTTGGCCCTGCGCACCACTCGAAGACAAATACATCGCTCATTTTCCCGAAGAAAAAACGATCTGGTCTTATGGCTCCGGTTACGGGGGAAATGCTTTGCTGGGCAAAAAATGCCTGGCCTTGCGCATCGCTTCTTATCTGGCAAAACAGGAAGGCTGGATGGCAGAGCATATGCTGATTCTGCGCTTTACCAATCCGGAAGGCAAGAAGTATCACATTGCGGCCGCTTTCCCGTCGGCCTGTGGCAAAACCAATCTGGCCATGTTGCAGTCGAAGGTACCCGGTTGGAAAGTCGAGACCATTGGTGATGATATCGCCTGGATGAAGCAGGGAGCTGACGGTCGTCTGTATGCGATCAACCCCGAAGCCGGCTTCTTTGGCGTTGCACCGGGCACTTCCGCAAAATCCAACCCGATGGCATTAGCAACCCTGTACGCAAACAGCATCTACACCAACGTGGTTGTCACCGAGGACAAGGATGTCTGGTGGGAAGATATGGGATATCCCTGCCCAGGCGGAAAAGGAACCGACTGGAAAAACAATCCATGGACAGCGGAATCCGGCGAAAAAGGGGCACACCCCAACAGCCGTTTCACCGTTCCCGCGGCGCAGTGTCCGGTCATCTGCAAGGATTGGGAAAACCCGGAAGGAGTCCCCATTGATATCTTCGTTTTTGGCGGAAAACGCACAACGACAGTGCCTCTGGTGCACGAAGCCTTTGACTTTGATCATGGCGTCTTTATGGGGGCTACTGCTTCATCCGAGCCAACGGCTGCAGCACTGGATCTCAGCCATGTCAGCCTCCGCTTCGATCCCTTCGCGATGACACCCTTCATCGGCTATCACGCCGGCGATTACCTGCAACACTGGTTTGAGATGGGAGCAAAACTCGCTGACAAAGCGCCAAAATGCTTCTATGTAAACTGGTTCCGCAAAGACGAAAAGGGAAAATTCATGTGGCCGGGCTTTGGCGATAACAGCCGTGTGCTGAAATGGATGTGCGACCGGGTCGATGGCAAAGCCGGAGCCGTGGAAACGCCAATCGGCATGATGCCGGAAATCAAAGACCTCTCTTTGGATAATCTCGACATCGATCAATCCGTCCTGGAAGAACTCCTGAAAGTCGACCGGGATGCCTACAAAGCCACCTTGGACAACGCCAGAAAATACCTCGCGGAATTTGGCGA
>JAQVUB010000136.1 GCA_028699735.1 Lentisphaeria bacterium
GCGTTTACCCGCTTGGACAGCCGGATTACGGTTCATGAAAGCCGTGCTTTTGTCGAGATGCAGTTACAGTTGACTGTCCTTGAGGATGGCTGGCAGAGCCTCAGCCCCGGTGGCGATGGCATCCGCTGGCAGCAGGTCAATCATCCGCAAGGCCCGGCTTTCTGCAGCCTGGACGAACAGGATCGCCTGCAGATCCAGCTGCAAAAAGGCACGCACCAGTTGCTTTTGCTCGGTGAAATTCCAGTCAGCACCGATGCCACTAAACGGCAGCTGACTTTTGCATTGCCGAAGGCCGCTTCCGGTACCTTGCAGCTTGATGTGCCCGGTGATGTCGTTCTGCATTCCGGAGCAACCCTGCTTTCACGACATTTTGACACGGCTTCCGGCAACACCCTTTTCAAGCTGCTGCCGGAACAAGGAATGCGCAATCTGATTCTGTCGCTGAACAGCCGTTTTCAGCAGAATGAAAAGCTACTGCTGGCCGAATCCAGCCTGGCCTGTTATTTGTCGGAAAACGAAGAACGCCTGGAGGCGGATGTTCATCTGGATATCCGACACCACCCCCTGAACGAATTCCGCTTGAAAATTTCGCCTGATTTTGAAGTCCTTTCCGTCCAAGCCGATGCCGGACGGATCGCGTCCTGGGAGATGCGCAGCCCCGCGGAACTGGTCGTGCACTTCACAAAAGCACAAACCGGCACGGTGAATCTGCAGATTCTTGCCGTCCGGCGCGAATGTAACCGCCCGGAAGCCTGGACTTTTCCCGAATTCCGCCCGCTGGACTGCTTTTCCGCCGGCACAAGGGCCGTACTGCTGAAACATCCCCGCCTGCGCATCGATAAATTGCGCGGCAGCGGTCTGCAATTCCTTTCCCGGCAAAGCCACACGCTGCCGGCAGACACTGCGGATTTCGAATATGTCGCCGCTTTTGCGGCAGCGGGCGCCTTCCATCTGACTGCTGAAAGCATCCGGGTCACTGCAGCCGGACTCGAGACCACCCTGCAGCAACGCTGGTTCATCCGGGAAAAACACCAGGAACTGCAACTGCTGCTCAGCCTTGCGCCCAAAGCAGAAGACCTCTTTCAGCTGGAAATCATTCTGCCCCCGGAATGGCAGAAAGCGGACTCCCAGGGTATTCAGCCAGTGCTGATGGAACCCCTGGGAAAAAGCCTGCCCGTCCCGGAATTCACACTCGATGCCACCGGCCAAGAAAAAGGGCACTTCCTGATTCTCTTCCCGAAATCTCTTCCAGCCGGTCAGACCTTTGTTCTGCCTTTGACCTTCACTGCCGTGCCGCAAAACTGGTTTCAGGCCTGGACTGAACCCCGCAACCTGAAATCGCCGGTGCTGCGCATCGATAAAGTTCGCTGGCGCGGCGGCAATCTGCACGTCTTTCTCCAGGATGACCTCCAGGCATCTCTGCTGAATACGGAAAATTGTCAGGCACTCAATCAGGCTTCCGCAGGTCTGCAGGCCTTTGCCTTCCGTTGCACGGAGGCGCCCGGACAGGCCGAATTCGCCGTAAACAAGATATCCTCGCGTTTGAGTGCGGAGACATACTCCTGGTACAAGGTCGAACGCGACCATCTGAAAGTCTGCCATGAAATCACCTGGCAGATCCGTGACGCAGCACTGCGACAGCTCAGTTTCGAACTGCCGGCCAACGTCCCGGAAGCAATCGCCATCACTGGCGAGGATGGCCAAGCACGGGAATTCTCCTATACCCGCAACGAGAAACGAAAATATTTCACCGTTCAGCTGAAGGGTCAGGCCTTCGGACGGGAACGCCTGGTCATTCTATATCAAATCCCACATGAAACAGATGCCCAGCGTCTGTTGCTGCCCGCACTCTCGGCCGAACAAGCCAGTCCTTTTTCCGGGCGCATTGCCATCGAGGGACAGGCCGATTTGGAAGTGCAGCTGTTCGATACCCCGCGCAAAATCGATCCCGGCGAACTCGCCTCGGTTCTCCACAAACCCGGCAAACACCTGCTGGGAGTTTTCGCATTCTCCGGCAATCCGCCTGCAATGGAACTGCTTTGCAAAGAACAAAATTCCGGGCAGCTGCCGGCCTGCCTGGCCGAAAAGATCGAAGCCTCATTGCTGTTTTCGCCGGCCAGCCCAAGGCAGATTGCCGTAAAATATACCTTGCAGACCAATCTGCCGGCCTTGGGAATCCGCCTGCCGCAATCGGCTTCGCTGTGGTCAGCCAGCGTCGATGACAAACCCGCCATCCTACTCCGCCAAGGTGCGGATTATCTGCTGCAATTCCCGGCGGACAAACTCGACAGCAGGCGAAATCTGCTGCTTGTCTTCGAATTGCCGCCACTGAAAATCAGCCATATCGGCAGCACGACGGGCACTCTGCCGCGATTGTTCTACCAGGCTGCCGGACAAAGCAGGATTGTCCCCGCCGCCAATGTCCGCTGGAGCATTCACTATCCCGGCAACTGGCAGCCGCTGGCCTGTTTCGGAGATGTCAGCACACGACAGCTGCCCGGAAATCCAGGCGCAGCCGCAATGCTGGGAAAACTCCTCTACCGCTGGAGCGGCGGCATCACCCCCGCTCACGGCTGCGCGGGATGCCTGCTCAGTTCCCTAGCAAGTGGACGGCAAAAAGCGATGCAAACGGTACAACACGCTAAAATGGAATCCATGAAAAGTCTGGAACAGGATTACGTCCTGGAAGAATCCGTCGTCGATGCGGATGGTTTTGACAAGCGAAGCGACAAACTGGCGGCTCCCTCGGCGATGAAACCCGGTGCAAAAATCCGTTCTGCGCGGGAGGAAAAACAGGAGGTCATGCAAAAGGGCATGCCTTCTGCGTACCGCAGTCTGCAGATTCAGTTGTTGCGCAGTGGAGAGGCCATTCATCTGGATTCCCTGGATAGTGACCGTGCTTTCCGTCTGCTGCTGGTCGATATTCAGACCTGGAAAGCGGTCCGGCGCCTGGGCATCCTTCTAGTTTTCTTACTGGGTTTTCTTCCCTGTTTCAACAGCTGGCGGCGGCGCCTGAGTTACATCGCGTTCATTTTGCTGGGCAGCAGCCTTCTGCCGTTGCTGCCCGCGCTGGAAATGGGCACTGCTCTGTTCAATGCCCTGTTCGTCAGCGCCTTTATGCTGTTGCTGCTCTATCTGCTGCTGTCGGGCGCCGCCAAAGTCCGTGCACGCCATGCCACCCTTCTGCTGCTGGCTGGTACTCTTTTGCTGAACGCTTCCGCACAGGCTCAAGAACCTGCTGCCTCAAAACCTCCACTGGTACGCATTCAGAATTTTCAACCGCAGCCCATTCCTCTGCCTGGGGATGCCATCATCGTGCCATATTCCGGAGAGCAGCCTGGCAATCAGGTTCTGATCCCCTTCGAGTTCTATCAGCAATTGAAAAAGGGCAGTGGCATCACTGCGCCGGCACCGCCGCCTTTCCTGCTCTCCGGCATCGAATTCCGCTGCAACATGCAGGATATCCACACCGAGAACCTGCGCTTCGAAGGAACATTCAAAGTCCGGATTCAGCAAAAAGGCCCGGTACAGCTGCCGCCGCTGCCATTCTCTGGAGCCGTTCTCGAAGACCTGCGCGTCAATGGCCAACCCGATGCACACATCTGGCAACAGGATTCCGGCAAAGGACGGCAGTTGCGTATTGCCCTCTCTGAACCTGGCGAATACAAGGTGACCCTGACTTTGAGCAGCCCGGTAACCAAGCAGAGCGGCTGGCGGCGCATAAACGCCTGCCTGCCCGCTTACGGAGCATCACGCCTGCTTTTGGAAAATCTGCCGAAAGACACCGCCCTTTCGGTGGATTCCGGCAATGGCCCCTTGACGCTGCGTGAACCCACCGGCATACCGGTCGTCTTCGCTTTGCAGCAAAGCCCATTCACCCTGCAATGGCGCCCGGAAACCGGCCCCGCCGAAATCGATCGCACTCTCACTGTCGATTCCATCATCGGGCTGACCCTGACACCTGCCCGACAACGAATTTTCTGGGAACCCGCCTTTTCCTTCAGCGATCAGGGAAGAAGCGTATTCGACCTCGAAATCCCGCAAGACTGGCAGTTGGAAGGCGTCACTGGCGAAAATGTCCGCGGATGGGAAAAACGAAGCGGCGCAGAACGGCAAAGGCTCTCCGTGCATCTGTTCAAGCCCGCTGAAAAACAAGAGAAGTTCCGGCTGATCCTGCTGGCGCAAAATCCGCAGGAATTTAAGGATGCGCGTGAGTTTGTTTTCCCTGCCCTGACTGTACCATCTGCTGCACGGCATCAAAGTGTGCTGCTGATTGACACGCCGCAGAATTTCAGCATTCGCAGCACCGGCGGCGGGGGCTGCCGGCGTACGTCGTTTGATCCACATCAGCCGCGCCTGTTGGCTGCATTCCCTGAACTCAAAGCGACTTTCCGTCCCTTTGAAGCCTGGGAATGCCCCCGCCAGCCGCTTCCTCTGTCACTGCAGCTGCTGCCGCAGAAAAAGCCGCAGGAGGCCACCTTGCAGTTGCTGCAGACCGTAAGCCCGGATGCCATCCGCATTGAAGGCTGCTTCGTAATCCAATGCGGATTGCCCGCCCGGGTTGAGCAAAGCATTCTTCTGCCTGCCAATTTTGAACTGCTCGAGGTCCATGCCGCAGACCTGCTTGACTGGCAGATCGATTCCGACAATCCGCTGCTGCTTTTGCTGCGCTTTGACGGAAATCAGAGCCCTGAACGGAAAATCCTGTTCCGGGGTCAGAGCCTTCGGAAAAGTCAGCCGGGCATGCAGTTGCCCATTCTTTCCTTCCAGTTGCAAGACACCACCGTTCAGCAAAGCTGGATTGTGGTTCAGACCTGGGAGCCGTGGCAATTGCAGGAAGAGCACCTCGAAAACCTGGAAAGCTGCCTGCTGCAGGAATTCTCAACCTGGCTGAAACGCCGAGCACCCGTCAGCCTCGCTTTCAAAAGCAAAAAAACTCCGTATGCAGGAACGCTGCAAATCAAAACCGCCGACAAAAAGATTTCCGGAATCGCACTTCTGAGCTGCAAATTTACCGAAAAGGCCCTCGAAGAATCCCTGCTCTTTGACCTGCACTGCGCAGGCGGCATCAGCGAATTCACCTTCCAGGTGCCGCAATACTGGCGAAATGCCCGCCCGCAACAGCCCTTTCTGCGCTCATATGAAAGCAAAAGCACGGAGGACACAGTCACCTTCACTCTGCATTTTCAGACGCCGCTTTCCGGACAGCTTCGCATCCTGCTCGAACAGGATCGCCAGCCGGAAGCCGAAATTCCGGTTCAGCTGCCGAAAAGCTCCTGGCCACTGACCACCTGCCTGCTGCTGGAAAATTCCGGGCGCGATGAAGTTAGCGCCGGCGAACTGAACGGCCTCAGCGAATGGAATATGCAGGCCGCTTTGCCGGACTTCCTGCGCAGCCTGCTGAAGGGTCCCAACCGGCAGGCCTGGCTGGCAACCGACAGCCCCGCCGGACTGATCTTCCATTTGCGGGAACGACATGCCGTCGAAACCGCCGGCGCACGCATTGGCCTCTCGAGTGCAATTCTGCTGCTGGATGCCGGCGGCAGCTGCCGTGCGGAACAGACCTTCCATATCGACAACCGAACCGAACAATTTCTCGAACTGCAGCTGCCGCCAGGCAGCGAGCTTTGGACGGCCAAAGTCGCCGGCGAGCTGGTTAAACCCATCCGAACTGCTGACAACGCCGACAACCGTTTCCTGCTGCCCCTGGTTAAAACTGCCGAAGGTGATCTGGATTACCAGATTATCCTGACCTGGTCTGCACAACTGCAACGCCCCGGCTATGGCGCAAACGTCGAATTCCCCTTCATCAAACCGGTCAATATCAATGTCGAACGCAGCCTGGTCGAATTGCGCCTGCCGGTAGAGCAGTGCTGGTTTGCCTTTGGCGGCAGTCTGGGCAAAAAAGTCGACCGTGAGACTTGGCTTGGCAGCCAGCTGACTTATCAGAATTCGCAAGCACAGCGCCTGCAACAGGCCCTGCAAAGCAGCAATATCTTTTCGCAGCAGCGCGCTTTCAGCAATATTGGCAAGCTCGATACCGCCATGCAGAAGAATCTGGCGGAAGTCTCTTCACTCAATCAGCAGACCTCCATCGTCTCCGGAGCGCAACAGCAGCTTCAGCAACTGCAGCAGCAAATCAAACTCAGCCAGACCGGTGACAAAGCCATCGAAGACACCCGGCAGCAGCTCCTCCACTACAATCAGCAGCAGGCTCCAGTCTCACGGCAGCCCGAACAACTCGACAACTG
Organism: Lentisphaeria bacterium; assembly: GCA_028699735.1. Classification (GTDB taxonomy): domain Bacteria; phylum Verrucomicrobiota; class Lentisphaeria; order Oligosphaerales; family Oligosphaeraceae; genus JAQVUB01. The sequence continues at coordinate 6,252 of JAQVUB010000136.1, forward strand.
GAACCCAGAAGACTTCAAAAGCCCGGAAGCCCCCGATTCAGAATTACTGAAAGATACGACATCATACGAAAGAAGCGCCAAGCGCCAGGCAGAAAAAGGACTTCCAGCCAAAAAGAGCATGGATGAAAAAAGAAAGAGCGATATCCGCTGGAGAAACTCTGAACCGGTCACCCAAGTCGGAAATTTGCACGTTGAGGCCGCACCGGCACCAGCCGTTGCCATGGCACCAGCCGATCAACTTGTTAAAGCCGACTATGATGCCGCTTCGCCGGTCATCACCGCAGCCTTGAACCAGGCCAGCCTCGAGATGCAACTGCCGCCGCATGATCCGCAACGCTGGCAGGTGCTGCATTTTTCCAGCCCGCGTGGAGTCGAACACCTCTATGGACGCTGCATCCAGCGGAAAAGCCTGGACTCCTGGCTCAATCTGGCTTATACCCTGCTGATCAGCACCCTGATCCTGGCTGCAGCAACCCTCTTCAGCAAACATGGAATGCAATGGATCCCGGCCGGACTGCGACGCAAAAGCACCCTGCGCTGGCTCGCAGCAGTCAGCATCCTCGTCGGAATCCTCCCCCTACTGGGAATCCT
>JAQVUB010000137.1:0-6405 GCA_028699735.1 Lentisphaeria bacterium
AGCTTCAAGGAATCTCTGGAGAGTTCTTTGCCGCTGCGGATGACTTCTTCGAAGAGCTCTGCAAAGGGTATTAGCCGGTCGAGGAAGGCATTGGGCATACCGGGAGCGACGTCGTAGATTTCCAGCGCATTTTCTCCGCAGAGTTCAGCGAAACGTCGGTTGCATTCGATCAGTTGCAGGTTGCTGTTGACGATGACCACGGCCGCCGGGATGCAACGCAGGATGGCATTGGATTTTTTCTGTGCCAAGTTTCGCAGGTAGGATACACACATGCCGGGTTCGGCTTTGCCGGCCAGCAGAGCCTTGGCGAAATTCTGGCAGGTGTAGTATCCGCATCCGCCGCAGTTGAGCTCATCCTCCGGTGTGGATTTGCCAATCGAAAGCAGGGCCTGTTTGATGTCACGCAGAGAAACCTCAGGATCCAGCACCGGCGCAGTATCGTACTTCTCTGCGATCTCGGCAACATTACGCAACGGCAGTTCCTTCTGAAAATCGGTATTACGAATGATGCGCAGTCGTTCGAGCAGGCCCGGTGAACAATGTTCGGTGCCGGGGCCATGCACGCAGCCGCCGATGCAGGCGAGCGCTTCCAGAAAAACCGGTTCGCGGATATCTTCGGGATGGAGTCCCTGGAGGGCTTGCCGCAAAGCCTCGATGCCGGATACTACGGTGTAGTTGACATGATCGCAGCCTGGATGCGCCCGCAGTGTTTCATTCATGCCGCCCTCAATCGGATAAAGGGCTCCTTCCTGAGAATTTTCCGGGACGAAGCGGTCTTCCGCTGTGGGGTCGAGCTGCCAGGGATCGATCTTCAATTCCTTGAGCCACTGCCGCAGCATCGGATACAAAATGGCCGCTGAAATCAGATCCGGTCGCCGGTCGGCTTCATTTTTTTTGGCAATGCAGGGTCCGATGAAAACGACCCGGATGTTTTCGCCGAAAACCCCGCGCAGCATGCGGGCATGGCTCAGGGCAGGGGAGAGCACTGGGGTGATCGACGGGGCAAATTCAGGAAGATACTTGCGCACGAAATCGACAACTACCGGACAGGCCGAGGAGATCATCACGCCGCGCCGCATGTCGCGCAGGTGTTCGGCGAGATTGTCGGAGACGATTTGCGCGCCAAGAGCGGTCTCACTGACACCGGCAAAGCCGAGCTGCCGTAAGGCGGCGATCAGTTTGGGCGCAGGCAATCCCTTGAATTCGCTGCCCCAGGAGGGCGCCAGGGATACATATACCGGGTCGGGTCCTTGCAGCAGATCCAGCACAACGCGCAGATCATCACGGATTTTCTTGGCCTTGACCGGACAGACCTCAACACATTTGCCGCAGGCAATGCACAATTCCGGAATCACCGAAGCATGCCCGGAGACGACCTTGATCGCCTTCACCGGACAGTGCCGGACGCATTTGAAGCAATCCTGGCATTCCGCATCTGCTGTAAAAATGGGATAGCGTTGGTTCATTTTTTTTAACAACTAAAAAACACGAAAAAGGACGAAAAATTTTTAAGGGTCGATGCTCTTACGCAAGGGCTTGCTCGTGCGCATGTGGCCTGGCTTGTTGCTGATCCGACAGATCGGTCAGATCGGTCAGATCATTATTTCTTGAGTTCTGCAAGAAATTTTTCGTCCAGCAGTTTCAGCAGCTGTTCTTTGCTGATGCGGTTGTAGAGGATTCCGTCGATGCTGATATTGGGTCCTTCCGCGCACTGTTTGGCGCAGCATCGACCCGACAGATCGATCCGCTCTTCGAGCTGATGTTTCCGGATGTAGTCCTCGATCAGTCGCAGATTATCTTCGTTGCCACGGGCAAAACAGGAGCTTCCCATGCAGATCATGATTTTCAGCTTTTGCATCATTTCGTTCTCCACCGGGAAGCGGAAGCGCCCGGCTTTCTGCCGGTGCTTCCGTCGTTCCCGACTGATGTTTTATTTCCCGTAGTATGCCTTCAGATAGAGTTCCTTGATTTCGGCGATCAGGGGATAGCGCGGATTGGCACCGGTGCACTGATCATCAAAGGCTTTTTCCGAGAGCATGTCGACTTTGGCAAGAAATTCCTTTTCCGGAATACCGTATTCCTTGATGCTGGCCGGAATTTCCAGGACTTTCTTCAGTTTTTCGATTTCGCTGATCAGGGCTGCAGCTTTGGCCTCGGGCGTCATGTCCGGGGTTGTCATCTGCAGGAAATCCGCGAGCATGGCGTAGCGTTCCTTGGCTTCCGGGCATCGATATTGCGAGAAGGTTCCCTGACGCGTCGGTTTGCTGGTGCCATTGTAGAAGATGACCGGGTTGATCAGCATGGCGTTGGCGATGCCGTGCGGAATATGGAATTCCGCGCCCAGCTTGTGTGCCATCGAGTGGCAGAGCCCCAGGAAGGCATTGGCAAAGGCCATGCCAGCCAGCGTGGAGGCGTGATGCATTTTCTCCCGCGCCTTTTCATCTTCAGGATGCTGATAGCAGACCGGCAGATACTTGAAGACGAGCCGGGCGGCCTCGCGAGCCAGCGCATTGGTATATTCACTGGCCAGGATCGAGACGCGGGCTTCGAGTGCATGGACAAGCACATCGATGCCGCTGGCGGCGGTCAGCTTTTTGGGCATGTTCATCACCAGCTTGGTGTCGATAATCGCCATGTCCGGAGTCAACTCATAGTCGGCCAGCGGATACTTGTTGCCGGTTTTTTCATCGGTGATCACCGCAAACGGGGTGACTTCCGAACCGGTGCCGGAGGTGGTGGGAATGGCCACCATTGTCGCTTTGCTGCCCAGTTTGGGGAATTTATAGACGCGTTTGCGGATATCCATGAAGCGCATGGCGATATCGTCGAACTGGACATCGGGATGTTCATAGAGCAGCCACATGATTTTGGCCGCATCCATCGGGGAACCGCCACCGAAGGCGATAATCGTGTCCGGCTTGAAGGCATTCATGCGTTCCATCCCTTTGTAGGCGGCGCCCAGCGTGGGATCGGGTTCGACATCGCTGAAGATATCAAACTTGATATCCATTTCTTCGAGGCAGCGCACCAGGTCGCGATGCATGCCTGCATTGTACAGGAAACGGTCGGTTACGATAAAGGCGCGCTTGCGGCCGTCTTCACCGAGATCGCGGAGGGCTTCCTGGAGGCAGCCGTATTTGAAGTAGATTTTGTCGGGCACCCGGAACCACAGCATGTTTTCTCTCCGTTCGGCAGTCGTTTTGATATTCAGCAGGTGTTTTGGTGCGACGTTCTGGCTGACCGAATTGCCGCCCCAGCTGCCGCAGCCCAGGGTGAGGGATGGATCGAGTTTGAAGTTGAAGACATCGCCGATGGCGCCCTGGCTGGACGGCATGTTGATCAGCGTGCGGCAGGTTTTCATCTCTTCGCCGAAGCGCTTGATATTTTCTGTATTGCGGGGATTGGTGTAGAGCACGCTGGTATGGCCGATACCACCGAAGTCCAGCAGTTTGCGGGCCAGCTGCAAGCCGTCGGCAAAATCCTTCACCTTGTACATGGCCAGCACCGGCGAGAGTTTTTCGACGCTGAAGGGATACTCCTTGCCGACACCCTTGGTCTCACCAATCAGTACCTTCGTATATTCGGGAACCTTCAGTCCGGCCATGCTGGCGATTTTGACGGCCGTCTGTCCGACAATCCCGGCATTGAGCTTGCCATCGACAACGATCACTGCCGCGACTTTGGCAGCTTCCTCTGCATTGAGCAGATATGCGCCGCGTTTGGCAAATTCGGCCTTGACTTCTTTGTAAATTTTATCGACGACGATGACCGACTGTTCGGAAGCGCAGATCATGCCATTGTCAAAGGTCTTGCTTTGGATCACCGAACTGACTGCCATCAGAATGTCGCAGGTTTCATCCATTAACGCAGGCGTGTTGCCGGGACCGACACCGACCGCAGGAATGCCGCTCGAATACGCCGCCTTGACCATGCCTGGACCACCCGTGGCCAGAATCATATTGATCGCCGGATGCCCCATCAGATGCTGGCTGCGGGCAACGCTGGGCTCCTCAATCCACGAAATGATGTCCTCCGGAGCCCCCGCCTCCACCGCTGCATCCAAGATGATTTTTGCCGCAGCAATCGTGCTCTTTTTGGCACGCGGATGCGGGCTGAAGATGATCCCGTTGCGGGTTTTCAAAGCCAACAGGGATTTGAAGATCGCCGTCGAAGTCGGATTGGTCGTCGGAACAATACCGGCAATCAGACCCACCGGCTCCGCAATCTTGATAATGCCAAAGGCTTCGTCAAACTCAATCTGCCCGCAGGTCTTCTCATTCTTGTACTTGTTGTACACATACTCCGCCGCAAAGTGATTTTTGATCACCTTGTCCTCAACCACACCCATACCCGTCTCTTCCACCGCTAGCTTCGCCAACGGTATCCGAGCCTCATTCGCTGCCAAAGCCGCTGCACGGAATATCTTGTCAACCGCTTCCTGGCTGTACTCCGCATAACGACTCTGAGCAGCCTGAACCTTTATGATCACCGCATCCAATACCGCAAGATCGTTGTCAACAACACGATCCGCTTCTACTACTTTCAGCTTGTCAGCCATAACGATTACCTCCAGTTCTTGAAAATTCTGTCTTTTCCCCCGAAAAGGTGTGTTTATATTGATATTTTTTTATCAATATGCGTATAAGATAATTTTATTTTGCAGAAATGCAAGTAAAAACAAGAAAAAATATTAATATTTTTGTATCTTATAAGTTTTGATCAGTCGGATCCGTCGGATCCGTCGGATCGGCGGTTGATTTTGGGTTTATCTTCCTGTAATCTGTCAGCTGAGTGCAGCGGTATTTTTTTTTACAACGAAAGACACTAACGACCCGAAAAAATTTCATGGGATGAACAACGAATTCCCCCAGTAATAACCATTTCCCATGAAATTTTTTCGGGTCGTTTCGTGCTTTTTGTTGTTAAAATGAATTCCTCTGTTACCAAGTTTAACTGCCCATTACATCTACCTCGATTTGCCTCGGGGATATTTTCAGTTTATCGCTTGACGATTTTTTTTGAGGGTGTATTCTTTTATCAATACAAAAGGTAGACATTGGAAATGGAACGGGAGTTGATTCATGGGTCGTGTAAAAGTACAGAATTCGCCGACGATCCGTCGCATGCCGTCGTATTTGCACAAGTTATTGCGGATGCGGATGGAGGGTAAGAGTCATGTTTCGACGACGGAGCTTGCCGAGTACATGGACATTGAGTTGATTGTGGTACGCAAGGATATTGCGTTGACGGGGATTGCGGGTCGGCGTCGGATTGGTTATGAGATCAACGAGCTGATTACCTACATCAAGGATTATCTGGGTTGGAGCGAGCGGATCACGGCGACATTGCTGGGTGTGGGTTCGCTGGGGTCTGCGATTCTTGGCTATGATGAATTCCCGGTTTATGGATTGCAGATTGAGTCCGTTTTTGACAGTGATCCGGAGAAGATTGGCCGGATGATTCGCGGTCATGAGGTCTATGATATTGCCACGATCGGTCAGCGTTTGAGTTACTCACCGCCGGATATGGCGATTATCTGTGTGCCGACGGTGCATGCTCAGGAAGTGGCCGCGCAGGTGGTCGGGGTTGGCATTAAGTATATCTGGAATTTTTCCAATATTACTTTGAAAGTTCCTCCTGGTGTGATTGTTCAGCGTGAAGTGATTGCCGGCGGTCTGGCTACGTTGACCGTAAAAATGAAGAATGACAAGGCTGGTATTTACCAGAAGATAGAATAAGCCCGGGTGCAGTTTGCTGAACAGGGCTCTGGCAAAGGCATGAAGTAGGTGTTATTGTAGAAGGGTGAGCAGTCTGGCAGGGTGCCGGCTGCGGTTCTGCCGGAGGAGGCAGGCGTCAAGTCAATCAACACTGCAGAAGGAGACAAAGATGGACGTCAAAAAACTTCAGGTTTACAAATGCAATAAGTGTGGTTCGGTTGTCGAAATTCTTACTGCGGGGGTGGCACCGTTCTGCTGTGGCGAAGAAATGAAGCTGCAGGTGGAAAACACGGTGGATGCCTCCAAGGAGAAGCATGTGCCGGTGATTGAGGCCTTTTCAGGCGGCATGAAAGTGAAAGTCGGATCGCTTGCGCATCCGATGACCGAAGAGCATCATATTACCTGGGTAGAAGTGATCAACGGGGATTATGTCAACCGCTATTTTCTCAAGCCCGGCGCCCAGCCGGAAGCGGTTTTCTATGTCGCTCCGCAACCCGGCATGATCATCCGTGAATATTGCAACCTGCATGGGCTCTGGGTCACCAAGCTCTAAGGATCAGTTGCAATGATGTTAAGGGCAGGCAACGGAAGAAAATCCGCTGCCTGCCCTTTTTCATGATGATCAACTGAATTTATCCACCATGTCAAAGGGAGAGGCAGACATGCGAAAGCTTTTTGTTCTAGGTGA
>JAQVUB010000137.1:6415-6832 GCA_028699735.1 Lentisphaeria bacterium
ACAGCATTTCCTGCTATTACGGCAAATACCTATCCCAAATGCTCCAGGGATTTTGTGAATATGACCGCAAGGGGGGGAGTCATTGTCTGAAGGAACTGGATGACTGTACCGATGGAATCAATGGCGGAGACAGCCGTATGGTGTTGCAGTACTTGCGAGCCGTTGTCAAAATGGAATTTTTTAAGCCGGATTATCTGCTTTTGAACTGCGGATTGCATGATAGCAAACGCCCCGGGGGACAACTGCAGGTGCCGCTTGATGAGTATCAGCAGAATCTGGAAGCCGTGATTCATCTGATGCAAACGCAGAATATTTCGCTGATCTGGGGGCGGACAACTTCAGTCAACCCTGATACTCCGCAGATGTCAGGGGAGGAAATCCGGCAACGCCAGTCGGACATCGACGCCTGCAATGCCT
>JAQVUB010000138.1 GCA_028699735.1 Lentisphaeria bacterium
GTTTTTTCGTGCCTTTCGTGGTTAAAAAACGTTAAGTTACGAGTATTGCCCTGCCCCCTGGAGCGTTCGGGCGTGGGAGGGCAAATGGAAATCGCAACCGGGCCGGTTGCGCCACTTTTTAAACGCCCAATGAAACTTTTTACTTCCATCATTATTCTGCTGTTTGCAGCACTGACTCTGTCCGGAGCCGCAAAAATTCCTGCGGACTGGGCGGAGCTGGTGAATTGCCGCCGGGATGAGGGCAATCTGCTCTTCGAGTCTCCCTGGGATGGTGTCCGGTCTGTGCAATTTATTGTACAATCGAGGCAAACTGGCGAAGCAGTCCGTTTGGAAATCAGCTCTGCGGGGGTGCAAATGCTTTTGCTTCCGGAGACCGGTTTTCGTGAAGTGGCTTATCCTGTCCGGAAGACTGCAGAACTCCCCCCGACCGCGATTCGCCCGGCAATGCCGATTCTCTTCAAGTTCCGGGAAGACCGCTGGTCTCTTTATCTCGACAACCGCATTTTGGCCGTGTTTCCCGCTCCGTTTGCTTTACCCGCAGCCATCCTTTTCCCTGTAAATTCTCAGCTGACTCCTTCCGCTGCCCGTTTCCAGCCGGTTCCCAGAGTCGATTACAGCACCGATTTCATGATCGAGGAAGGCGCTGCCAACCAGCTTTATCCATGGGTGCGTCAGGCCGGAAGCTGGCGCATTCATACTGCACTGGATGAGGCGCTGGTGCGCCCGGAAACGAATCTTGCGCAAACCAAACGTGCTCCGCTGACCGCGGACAAGAGCCCGAATTTCTACTCGTTGAAAGGCGGTGGCAGCAATGCCCTGATCACCACCGGCTATGATTATTTTGACAATTATCAGCTGACCGGTTCTCTGCAACTGGATGAAGGCGAGGCTGGGCTGGTCTTCTATTATCGTTCCAAGGAACCCGATCCGGACTCAGAAGTTCAGCAAACAACTCCTGTTGATGAAGAATTCTACGCCTTGACCCTGCAAATCCACGGAAACACCCCCGATCAACAGGAAATTCGTCTCTGGCACTGGCAACATGGGCAGCGCCGTTATCTTGCCAGGGCGCAGATTCCGCTGTACCGGCGTCAATGGGTTCAGCCCGGCATTAAAATCGCGGATGACCTGATCATCGCCAGCCTCGATGGCTTCGAAGTCTTCCGTGTACGTGAGCCACTGCCCCCGGGCGGCAAAATCGGCTTCTTTGCCAATGCCGAAGCGGAACTGCGCTTCGACGACGTACGCCTGCAGAACTTCAGCAGCACCACCCTCGAATCCCTGCACCAAATCCGCTTCTACCAATGGCGCCACAGCGGAGGATTCTTCCAGAGCCCGACCTTTTTTCGCCCAGGAACCCCGGATGAACAGAAAAAACTGAAGGCAGTTGCCGGAAAGCAGGAGGAAACTCTGATCCTGGGTCGCCCCTGGAACCGCAATCTTGTCTTCTCCACCACCATCAGCCCCAAAGACGTGAACTGGAAGCTCGGCCTGCTGGCTGGATACCGCACAGCACAAGATCCGCATTATCTGCTGCGTCTTGAACGCTCCGCAGAACAATACCGCGGAAGGCTGCTCGAACGCACGGACAACGAAACGAAGGAGCTGGATACCTTTTCCTTCCCCGCTCCTCCGGAAACTTTTCAACTGATACTCGATGCCTCGGAAAAAGGCCGTGTCCGCTTTCTGCTGGACGGAAAACTGCTGGCGATCGTGAACCGGGAAGATGATCTGCACGGGGCAGCTGGCCTCTGGCTTGGCAAAAACAGCCAGGCGGAATTTTCACAACTGACAATCAGCCGGCAACGCGAAATATACAGAGAACAGGAGCAAAAAAATCCGGTCTTTCAGGCGGACAGTTTTATGCGGCACTGGGCGTCTCCGGAAGGGCAATGGATCGCCGGCGATAACGGAATTTACTGGCATAAAGGCGATTTTTTCGGCGATTTTGCCATCCGCCTGCCGGCCGTTTCCGGCTCCGAACTACAAGTGGCCGTGCCGGAAAACAGCCTGCAGGGTGCATTGCAATTGAAGGTCACCGAGACGGGCATTCAGCTCACCTTGCAGGAACCGGAAGATCCTGAACCACGTTCCGATGAATTTTTGCTTCCGGAGGCTGACAAAAGCAAAGCTGGCAGCCTGATTTATGAATTACATTGCGAAGGGCACCTGCTCTGGCTGTCCTGGAACGGGAAAGCCGTTTTGCAGATGCGTCTGCACCAGTCGATGAAACGTCTGGGAACCCGCGTACTGGTCAAAGGCCTGAAAATTCCGGATCTTGCCAAAAGCAAAGTCACCCGCAGCATGGTCATTGATGAGTTCTTCAATGAATCGCCTTACGCTTGGCTGGCCGCCGGCGGCGACTGGCAGATCATCAACCGTTTCCAATGCACGCCCAGCTGGTCGCATATGATTGGAGAAGCGCCCGATGGACTCGGCGCATTCTGGCGAAAACAGGTGTTCAGCGGCGATCTCACCCTGGAATTCTATGCCGGCACACGACATGGTTTCTATGATGATGCAGGCAACCTGAACTGCACCATCATGGCCTCGGAAACCAGCCCGTCAACAGGATATACCTTCAATACCACCGAATGGGATCAAAACCGCTCTCAGAACTGGTCTCGATTCTATCGAAATGGCAATCTGCTGGGCAGCAGCGAAGCATATCTTGTACCCCGCCTACGCAAAGGCATGACCCGGCGCATCCTCAATCCATTGGTTTCAGAAGGCCGCCCGATTCACGGAGCATGGTATTACCTGAAAATCCGCAAAATTGGCAAGCTTCTCGAGTTGTATTTTGATGATGAAAAGATCTATTCGACGACGGATGAGGATCCCTTGCAGGAAGGCTTGGTCGGCATCTGGACCTTTGTGCACAGTATGACCCTCGCCCAAATCAAAATCACCTGCGAACAGGCACGCCCCCGCAGCTTCCCAGTGCGCATGCTGGCGCTGAATGCACCGGAACGCACCGTTCCCACGGTCGAGCCTCCTCTGGAAGCAAGCCTGGCAGAGTTTCCGGTTGATTCCCTGCATCCTGCGTACTGGCAGCTGGAGGATACAGTTGGGCAAAGCACCAGTAGCAGCTTTGCCCGCAATGCGACGGCAATATTGGTGCAAAATCAGCTTGGCGGCGGAAATATGCTGCTGAAGAGCCTGCTGCCGGCTACCCCCCTGAAGCAGACAGCAGGCTGGTTCTTCAGAGTGAAACGCAGCAGTAAGGCGCAATTCAATCTGAGCTTCCAACTTGGACCTTTGGGCGAAGGGCGTAAAATTACTCCAAAGGAATCGTACTTCCATCATATCAGCGGGCCATGTTTCAGCGAAGACAAATGGCAAATGACTGGCAGCAGCCCGGTTTTCGGCTCCGCTTTCATCCAGCCTGATCATAAAGACTGGCAGGATGTCTTTGCCTGGATTCCTTCCCGCTTGCGTTCCGGTGAAAACCTGACTGAAAACCGCGGGGCGTCTCTGCATGCCTTTGGCATTGAGCAGCTCGATTTTCTCTCCAGCGGTATCAGCGGAAATGGCCCCGGACAGGCCTACGCTTTGCAAAGCCTGCAACCCATATTCTATGATCTGCCGGAACTGAAAATCCCCCCTGACACAACCGTTTATGCCCGCTACCCGTGGAACAGGCTTTTCTGGGGAAAGAGCAGCGATCCTGAGGAACTTCGTCAGCGTCTGATCCGGGAGGCCCGGGAAGGTCTGAATCAAGTCAGCCTGCTGTTCCGGAAAGGCCGGCAATCCCTCTGCCAGGATTTATTCTGGATCAAACTGCCTGCTGAAGTCCCCTTTACGCTTAAATGGGATGACGATGTGCCGGATGCCCTGCGCCTGACCTCGACCAGCACCTGGGTCGATCCACGTTTCGCCGGCGCAACGGCCAAAATCGGAGCATTTGAACTCAGCCCTGAATCCGGTCTCACGGGAAGCCGCACGTTCCGCCTGCCACCCGGCAATCCGGAAATCCAGGCTGCGTATGCAGCTGGCAGCCTGACCGTAACAGTCAACCCAGGCAGTGGCGAAAAGACCGTCACGATACCGATCCTGCCAGAACGCCGCAACGCCCCACCCGTCCTCGCACGCCTGAAAGGCTTCTCCGCCTTCTTCAAAAATTATGAAAACCCGGAAGCCCTCAAGGATAAGGAAGACAAACTCTTCCTCAGCTATGAAAATTCCCCGCAACGGCAATTTTTGCTGGCCAGCAACAGGGCGGGTCGCGGACGCCTGCAAAGCACGCATTCCAGCAGTCTCTCGCTGGCTGCCTATCCTGTCTTTCAGTTTCGTTACCGTGCGGAGGACATGTCGCACATCAGCCTGGTTTTCAACAACAGTCATTATGTGCGGATATCGCCAGAGGATGTGATCGGGCGCTCTGTCCAGCCTCGCCTGGCTCCGGAATTTCAGCGTGACGAGCAATGGCATACCTGGACAGGCTTGGTTAGCGACGCCTTCAACCGGGATTCTTTTTCAGTTCAGCGTTTTCTGCCGGGCGGTTTCCAGCTGCGCTCGATATCCGGCCTGGATCAGACCGGGCGTTTCAGCAAAATCAGCCTCGACGACCTTGTGCTGGGTCCTGCGGTCAAAGGCCCGGAACAGCTCTCCTGCATTCCTGAATATGAAGACCACGACGGCATCGAAAATGTCTTCTTTTGCCTGTTGCAGGGTTCTCTTCCCTACTGGGAAATTCCAGAGGATATCCGCAGCAAACTGAACTGGCAGAAACAAGCCCCCGGCCAGGAAATCAAGCCGGATCTGGCAGATTTTCCGGATGGGGTTCATCATCTGCTGCTGAAAGCTGTCGACAAGCAGGGTCTGGAATCCGCTGTAACGGATTTGCCATTTTTGCTGGACCGGGCTCCTCTGCAGATCAGCCATCAGATCCGCCCCTCGAAAGACCTGCTTCTCAATGGCAGCGAATTGCTGGTGACCCTGAACAACGATGGCGGAGCACCCTGGGCTATCGAAAAAGCCGTCTTTCAGGCAGCGGGCAAAGAGCGTAAAATCATCAGCTGGAGCAACCGTTATCTGCATTCCGCCAGGCAGGAAAACCTGATTCTAAATTATCCGCTGATACTCCGGGATGAGCTCAATCAGTCCAAAGACGGGGATACGATCGAATTCGCCCTGGAGAACCTTCAAGACGGCGCGGGAAATAGCACACCTCGCCATGCCATTCCGGTTAAAATCGATTATGCCACGGATAAAACCGGGCCGGCATGGGAGCAGCTTGCCTTCCAGGACTCCATTCTTGCCTTTTTCAACTGGGATGGTCGTCATAAAGACACCCTTGCATTCACCACCGTACCCCCAGAACGATCCGGTGACCTGGAAGTGCTCCATACCGCTGACGCTTCCCCGTGCCTGGCAAGCTACACCCACAACCGCCATGCGACCATCTCAACCAGCGTGAAATGGAAGCCGGATCAATATCCATACCTGTCCTTCCGTCTGCAGTGTGCTGCGATTCGCGAAAAGATGCTCATTCATGTTCTGTTGACCACTGACCAAGATAAGGTCTACACCATTTCTTTAAACGCACCGCGCAAAAACGTGCTGGAACTGAATCGAACACAAAGCTTCGAGTGGGCTGCCGGAAAATGGCAGAATTTCAGCTTTGATGTGCGTCAGATGCTGCTGGATGCCGGCCTGAAACCCGAAGAGCTGCAAGCTGTCGCCTTTAAAAGCGTGGGCTTCCGACGCCTGCGTGCGGAAAACCGGGATCAGATGCTGCTGGATGACTTCTTCATCCATCGCCAGCCCGAAAAACCAGACACACCGGATGTCCTCAAATGGCTTGCTTTCGATTGCAGCGGAGTGGCTTCCCTCGAAATCACCGCCATCGATCCGCAGGACAAAGACCTCTGGCAGCACAGCTTCCCGCTTGCCGAAACCGCTGACCTGAATGTCCTTCGCAAAAAATTCAGCGGGCGGCAGTGGTTACGCTGCTGTGCACGTGACAAGGCCGGCAACCTCTCCATCCCATTCTGGATGCCCATGCAGGGAAGCGCCCAATAACTTTTTTAACAACGAAAAAACACAAAAAACTTGGGGTGGACTGGCGTCCACAACCAAAGTTTTTGAACACGGACGGAACACGGAGAGAACCAGTCCCCAAATTAACCCTTCTCCAGTTTTGCTGGTTTTGCTGGTTTTAACTTGATCGACGGAATACGGACGGAACCTGTCCCCGAATTAACCCCGAAGGGGCGTGACATACCAGCCCAGGGCAAGCAAGGCCGTTAGGCCGCAGCGACGCCCTGGGTTAGGATCAGCCAAAAAACAAAAGCCCTGAAAGGGCGTGACATAACGAACATCCATGAAGAAGGTAACATTTTTTTGCAGGCAGTGAAGCGAAGACAACGGTAAAAGTACTTTCTGTATCTAGAGGGCGTCCAAAAAGGTTTTTTAACCACGAAAGACACGAAAAAGCACGAACTTTTTTTTAAGTTGGGTTAGTGTGGTGATCGTAACCCTCAGAAATTTTGTCGTCATTCGAGCCAATGGCAAAAAAAAAGCAAATTTGGGCGATGAAATATCAGGTTGGGACATCCGCTTTCCTATTAAATTTTCGTGCATTTTCGTGTTTTTCGTGGTTAAAAAAGCTTTTTGGACGGGGTCTATCTAACACAATTATGTCACGCCCTTTCAGGGTTTTGCTCATGGTGGGGATACTCACCCAGGGCGTCGCTGCGGCCTGGCGGCCTTGCTTGCCCTGGGCTGGTATGTCACGCCCCTTCGGGGTTAATTCGGGGACAGTGTCCGTCCGTGTTCATACAGAAAATCTTTTTACAAAAACAAGAAAATTTGCGATAGT